>CAZLYH010000012.1:0-39455 GCA_964563775.1 uncultured Syntrophomonadaceae bacterium
TCCCTATGATGATTTTGGTGGGGGCGAATGCTCATTGCGGGGAAATGCTGATGAGGTAGCCGGTGAACTGGCCAAAGAACTGCAGGAACGTCTGGCCGTGGCTGGGGTTCAAGTGATTGAGGCCAGGCTTACCCATCTGGCTTATGCAACTGAGATTGCCAGTGCTATGCTGCAGCGCCAGCAGGCCAATGCCATAATTGCCGCCCGCCAGAGGATTGTGGAGGGAGCAGTGGGCATGGCGCAGATGGCCATTGCCTCCTTGGAGAACAAGGGAATCGTGGAACTGGACGAAGAACGCAAAGTGGCCATGATAAACAACCTGATGGTAGCCATCGTATCGGATCGCGGAGCACAGCCCATTATTAATACCGGAAGTCTATATTAAACGAGGCAAACAGTATGGCTGCCAAAAAGAGTTTTTTACTCCGCATTGATCCGGTTTTGTACGATGCACTGGAGCGATGGGCCGCTGATGAGTTGCGAAGTGTTAATGCGCACATGGAATATGTCCTGCGGGAGGCTTTAAGGAAGGAAGGCCGACTTCCCCGGAAAGAAAGCCAATCTGAAACTAGCCGGTCAGGCTCACCCAAGCGTTTGTCAGGCGAATGATTTCTCATTCGCCGCAGACTATTATAAACAGCAAATATCTGCGTTACTTCGAAAAGCCCGTTCAATCAACGTACTTAAGTACGCCTCATTGACGGGCTTTTCCAGTGCCTTAATCTTTCATTTTTCTGCCATCCATCTTATCAACTGCATTGACCAGCTTTCACGAAGGATTTTTCGTTCGCTTTTGGGACGCTATTTCTCCATTTGCTGTACGAAAGAGTTCCGTATACCGGCAGGGGCTTGCGCCAGGTCCCGGGTTTCCCGGAACATGAGTAACAGCACGGGGGTAATCAGGTAAATGCTGGTTGTGGCTGCACAGACGATACCCGAATCGTTGATAATTCCCTGCACCAGGGCGGCAAATAGTATTCCCCCAAACCCCTTGAACATGGACGGATAGTTCTTCTTGATGCGGGCCATTGCTCCTACCGGAACATACATGAGGGCCAGGAGTACCACCAGAATAAGGAGAAATACCCGGCTCCAAATAGTATAGTTGATAAGCTTCAGGTTCATGGCTGACTTGCGCAACAGGGTCATTCCCAACTGGCTCCACTCTCCCTGGAACACCTGGTGGAGACTTCTGCCTATATGGGTTTGCTCTTGTGCTCCCATGCCTATTTCATAGGCTGCCATTGCCGCTATCGGAATGCTGATGGCAATAAGCCCGGTTAAAAGGGCTCGTGTGTTGATTGTCTGGCCGGAGAGAAGAACCAGTATCACCAGGAAAGATAAGGGGGCACTGAGAAGACCGTCGGATTGTGCACCCAGCCAGGGCGCAGCCAGGATAAAGGATTGCAGTGTAAAAAAGACCGCCAGCAACCCCAGAGTGGCTTTACCGGGAAAAGAGTGGTAGAGAGCAGCACTTAGCAAAATGGATGCGCCGATTATGATACCTACATATTCGTTGCCGATGCCGTAATATCTGGCTCCGGCCATCGGGTCATATCCCAGCACCGAGCCCTGTAACCAGGGGTTTCCCAAAAAGGTATCCAGGTCCAGAAGCAGCACGGTAACCGCTGCGGCGATGATCAGAGCTCGCAAGGCATTTTTAGCCGAAAGCTGGTAGAAGACGAGGGTGGCAGCTATGAGCATGGCTAATACTATCAGAACTGCCTGCCCTTCGCTGGCCGCTCTTACTGGCCCTAATAGGAGATAGACCAGTGGTACCAGTCCCAGCCCCAGAACCGCGATGGGCATGGCCGAGCGGATGCGGAGCGGAACAAAAAGTGATAACAGGGCCAGTATAATCACAATAATCTGTATGATAACGTAACCCTTTACCATCGGTCCCCGTATTCGATTAACCAGGGCTGCCTGCTCGGCCAAATCCTGAGCCAGCTCTACCTGGTGCTTGCCAGCGGCTGTTGCAGTCATGGGCTGTCCTATCATTTCCCGGGGAAGGTCCAGTTGGAATTGCGTGAGGATGGTAGGCGCGATATCAGTGTTGGCAACAATAGCATCGCGTCGGGTGGTGCTGGAGGTCAATATCCCCTGCTGGTACCCCGGGCCGAAAAGTATAACCGGTGTAAAGCGGTCTTTTACTTTCAGCCGGTCTATTGGAGCTGCCGGGGTTATTACCATAAGATAATCTTTCTTCGGATCCATGGCTGCCTGCAGCTTGCCAATAAAAGTATCCAGTCTGGCCAGCAATTGGCATCGCTCTTGGCGGGTGATTTCTTCCAGGGCCATATCAGCCCTTTCCAGGCGGCCCAAATCGGAGAGTTCAATGACCTGCAGAGAAGGCACCTTGCCAGCTGTTAGCAAAGCCTTTTCCAGCCGATAATAGTCGGTGCGAATCCCCAGGTGAGTTTCGGGGTCGAAGATAGACGTAGAGGTACTTATATCACCACCCGATATTCTGCCCCGTCCATCCATGGCGATAGCTGACCCCAGGTAGCAGGGATATTGTTTAATATTGCCATTCCCCCATGCAAATACCGCGATATCATTTCGCCGCAACTCTTCCCCCAGGGCCCCCAGGCGACTGGTAACGCGTTCCTGGGACATTTGGGAAAGAGCAGCGGGCAGGTTTAGTACCACTGCTCCATCGGGATCGGGACGGAAGCCGGTTAGGTTAGCGTATAGACGCCCGGCCGACTGCTGATAATCGGCCAGTTCCTCGCTGCTATTGTATGCCATAATTGCCGGGTGGGGTGCTCGGGCCAAATTTCCGGCACCTATGGTGAGGGCGGCATCTTCGGCACTACCCTTGCCCAAAGTGCGATTGCTGGCCAAACCCAGGCACCCTTCCCGACTCAACCGGTAAAGGTTGGGGGTCGTTTCCGGATGGATATCAAAAACCGAGAGACGATCCACTACCAGCAGGTAAAAAACCGGGTGTTCCGCCGGGGCTTCGGCCATGGCAACTTTTTGGCCGGGAAAGCCTACCAGCGGGCCCAGAATAAGAAAGCACCCTCCGACAATAAGCAGTACAATCTTACGAATCGGAAATAACCTCCACAACGTGATTGTTTATATTATTGCCAGAAAGTAGCTGTCTAATCGGTGCTGACCTTTTTAAGCCAATTCTCTATAGATCTTCTTTCCAACCGTATTTACCTTTTAACTCAACAAAACGGACTTCACCCAGGCGTTTTTGTTGAACCCTTCCTGTTTCTTGCTTGTGCAATAGTACCAGTTGCTGAATACCTTTTTCGCCTAGCGGCAGGATCATCTTCCCTCCCACCCGTAATTGTCGCAATACCTCTTCGGGAATACCGGCGGCAGCAGCGGTAACAATGATGCGGTCATAGGGGGCATGTTCCGGCCAACCCTCACTGCCATCGCCGACCCGGAACTTGATATTTTTATAGCCGATTTCTTGCAGTTTTTGCTGGGCCCGCTCGGAAAGCTCCGGAATTCGTTCTACAGTAAAAACCTCTTTACAGAACTGGCCTAAAAAAGCAGTCTGGTAACCAGAACCAGTTCCGATTTCCAGTACCTTTCCGTCAATTGGCAAATCGAGCTGCAGGGTCATCTCCAAAACCAGGCTGGGCTGGGAGATGGTCTGCTCAAAACCAATGGGCAAGGGACTATCATAGTGGGCCAGTTCTTTATACTTTCCATCTATGAAGTGACTCCGGTTCAGGGTCTGGAAAAAGTCATAGATGAGTTGGCTTTTTTCCGGGTCCATAATCTTTTTACTCCTTTCGCCGAAACGCTGTTAGGTTTTACTTGGTCTGAATATAAGCGGCCAACTTTGCGCCAAAATTAATAGCCTCCTGTAATTCATCAGCAGGGATTTGATCAAGTCCCAGGTGCATTCCCGGCCGGCGGAAACCGAAAATAAAATTGGCATTACGACAGGAAAAGGAGCCGATGTTTTTGGCACCTTTATCGCCAAGAATGGTTTGCATTTTAGGTAACGCTTTTCCCGGCTCGGTTCCGTAAGACACAAATGTAAATACCGGCGTTCCCTTTAGGTCGGGAAGCCGGTAAAGAAATGTCTTTACTTCAAATACCGGGTTGAAGAAATAAACCGGGGAGCCCACTCCCAGCAGATCGCAGTTGAGAATTTCCGCGGGCCGCCCCTCCTGCAGATTAAACAGTTCAACATTAACGCCACAACTTTGCAGGCCCTGGGCTATATGCCGTGCGGCCTTTTCCGTGGTTCCGCTCTGGGAATAGTAGATTATCAAACATGTGGACATCCTTCACCTGATCCCATCGTCTTTTTCTTAGTCTTTCCTGCAATTATCAGGGATATTTCAGGTGTCGGGTTAACAGGCTATCATAGCTATGCTCTGCCGGGAGCCATTCTCAGTGGGAAAAAACTGTCAACTGGTCCTGCAGCTTGTTCAGGGATGTATAAACCTCCTTTACCGCCACATGAACCTCACCGACGGAGGATATCTGTTGTTGAACCGAGGCACTGACCTCCTGGGCAATGGCTGCGGTCTCTTCGGAAACCTGGGAGATGTTTTCGATGGCCTGCGTAACGGCGTCTCTGGTCTGATTGGCAGTCTGCATGGTAATTTCCAGGTCGTTAATATGCTGGGAGATGTTTTGTACGGAGGCTTCGATACCATGGAAGAAATTACTGGTCTCTTTAAGGGCATCTTCCACCCGGGAGGAAATCTGCCCCATTTTACCCACTGCCTCGCTGGCCATGCCCAGAGTCTGGGCAATTTCCTCGATTATATTTTTGATATTCTTGGTGGCCTCGGCCGATTCCTCCGCCAGTTTCCCTACTTCCTGGGCAACTACCGTGAAACCTTTTCCCGCATCGCCCGCCCGGGCAGCTTCAATAGCCGCATTGAGCGAAAGGAGATTGGTCTGTGTGGCAATAGAATTGATGGCATCGGCAATAGCGTTAATTTGCTGTGATTTTGCCACCAGGTCCTGAAAACCGTTGGCCACAGCTACGGCAATCTGGGAATTGGCTTCGATACGCTCCTGCAGAAACTGGATGGTGCTGGAGCCTTCCTCCGTTTTTCTTTGTACTTCGCCGGTTTGTTGGCCGATGTTGGTGGCAATGCAGGCGATGGAGTTAATCTTCTCCGACAACTCGCTGGTGAGAAGAACGCTGGCTTCCACTTCAGAAGCCTGTTCCTGCGATCCCTGGGCGACTTGATCGATGGCTTCCCCTACTTGCTCACTGACAGTGGAGACCTGCTCGGTAAAGCGGACCATCTGCTCCATCTCCTGGTCAATAGTTTCCTTAATAGTCAGAGTCTCGCGCAAGATGTGCTTAATATTACTGGTAGTCTGATTGATCTGCTGACCGATTTTCCCCATTTCATCACCAGTGCGAATCTGACAATCTACGGTGAGATCCCCCTGCCCCATGCGGTCCAGGGAATCAAGTATTTTGCGAATGCTGCGAAAAAGAATCCCCGTATACCAGGAGATTAGCACCAGCGCGAAAAGAAGTACCCCCACGGTTATCAGGGCTATTTTATGTTTCATTACCTGAATTTGTTGGTCAGCCGTTGCCCGTGGTATGCCGACAAACCACATTCCCACCACTTCCCCCTGGCTATCCTTCAAGGGTCGGTAATGGGCCTGGTAAGGAGTGCCTACTACGTCAGCAATCCCCTCATAAGGCTGGTGACGTTGCAAAACCTGTTCCGCGATGGGAGCGGAAGCCTTGGTGCCAACCGCCCTTTCTCCATCACGGGTAACGTTGGTGGCCACCCGGACATCATGTAAAAAGAAGGTTGCCGCTGCACCGGTTTTCTCCTTGATAAGGTCCACAACTTCGGATTCCCCGTTAATCAGGTGCGGCCCTTTATATAACTTTCCGTTCTTTTCATTCCACGGGCCGGGATAGGTTTTTTCTACGAAGGCATAACTAAGGTCGGCATCCCCGTACAATTTAGCACTGATTTGCTCATTTACAATGTCTGAGCAAATAGATGTAACCCGAAAATAGAATAAGCCACCCATTATAACCAGGACCAGCAAAATGATTCCACTGAGTTTAAAGCGGATACTATTCACAACACTCCTCCTCCTGACAGCCTGCCAGCTGATACTCATTTTTTTCACCTTGTCTTACATATCGTGGATTAGATGGCTAGTTTTAATATATTTACTGAACATAGCCAAAATCCCTTTTTATTTGTAAAAAAATTACCGGTTGGCAGTGTCAGGGGAAAATAAGTTTAAGGTGCTGCTTAGCCAGGACAGGCATTTCTGCCATGCCCTTCATGGTTCCTGCAGATTTATGTATCCGAACCAATGTTTTGCAGTGGAATCAAGGATTTGATAAAAGGAAAAGCCCTACGGTAATAAAATACAGGATGGCTGCACTTATTGACGCCTGCAGACAGGCTATTACCATTTCCCTCTTGTTTAATCCCGAAAACATCTTTTTTCCTCCCTTGGTGGCTTGTCTGCGGGAACAAGCGTTCCCCCCCTTGGGTAAGAGTCTAGATGCAAACAAGTGTTCTGTCAAGGGGATGGAGAAAAAAAGTTAGTTGCTTTGGGAAAGGGTATACTGCTTGTGCTGATTATCCCGCGGGTTCCGGGGGAATAGAGAAACCTTAGCGATGGGGTTTGCCTGACCGGTTGACCGGGTGAGGAGGGCGAAGCTGTTTGCGGCTCCGACTGCCCTTTAAGGCCATTAACAGTGCTCCCAGGGAGAGCAGGAAGAGGATAACCGCCAGGTCTTTTTCGTTGTGTACGTAGAGATAGGCCCCGGTAAAAAGCATAAACCCAAACGTCATGGACCAGGTGAGGGAGCGCAAGGCCCGGGTATTATCTTCCATAGCCTGGTGCAGGGTTTGCAGGGGTACGCGCACCGTAAGCTCGCCCCGCTGGGCTTGCCGCAAGGTACTTTCAGCCAACGGAGGTAGTTCCACCAAGGCATTCATAAGGTTAAAGGATTTATCTTTGATAATATCCCATAGCTTGTGCTGGCCCCGGGTGAGTTCGTCAATGTAGGGCCGGGCCTCGTCCAGAAAGCTGATTTCCGGATAAAGCCCTACGCAAATCCCGTAAAGGGTGCCCAGAGCCCGCCCCAGGAATGTAAAATTAGCCGGAATTTGAAAAGGCTGTTCATAGAGTAGTTGCTCCAGATCAGCCAGGAAAGAGTCCAGGTTGGTCTTGATGAGCTCTTTTCCCGAGCCCAGAATATGTTCCAGAAATATTCCCAGGGCGCGGGTCAAGGCATCGCTATCAGCATTTGGCCGTATAAAACCAACTTCCCGCAGGTAGGTTACCACGGTGGGATAATCACGCTTTACCATGGCTACCACCATTTCTGCCAGTGTGTCCCGCAGTTCATGGGATATGGTACCCACCATGCCAAAATCAATAAGTATTATTTTGCCGTCCTGGTTGACAAAAAGGTTGCCCGGATGGGGATCGGCGTGAAAGAAACCGTCCACCAGCACCTGTTTGATATAGGTCTGCAGAAGATGGGAAGCCAGTTTTTTTCTGTCTATCACTGCTTCATTTAAGGCAGTTGTATCGGTTATTTTCATACCTTCCATAAATTCCATGGTCAAGACCTTTTTGGTGGTTAAAGGCCAGATGATGGCCGGGATAAGCAAATCAGAATCGGTGGACAGGTTGGCGGCAAAAGTTTCAGCATTCTTGCCTTCCTGAATATAATCCAGCTCTTCCCATACCGTGGTGGCGAACTCTTCGAAAATAGCATCCATGTCAATGAATTGTTCCCAGTTGGTAAACCTTCTGAGAAAGCCGACTACTTTTTGAATGGCTTTCAAATCAATTCCTACCAGGTCTTCGATGCCTGGTCTTTGGACCTTGACAGCAACCGTTTGCCCATCTTTAAGAACGGCCCGGTGCACCTGCCCCAGAGAAGCTGCGGCCAATGCTTTTTCCTCGAACTGGGTAAAAATCTCCTCAAGGGGACAGGAGAGTTCTGCTTCGATAACCCGACGGATATCCGAAAAACTCTCTTCGCGAACCTCATCCTGGAGACCGGACAATTCCCGGATGCTGTCCTGCGGAAGCATGTCCACCCGGGTGCTAAAGAATTGCCCCAGCTTAATTAAGAGACCTCCCAATTCCACGGCCGTAAGGCGAAAACGGCGTGCCTGGGATCTGTACAGCGAACGACGGGTAGCGGCTTCCCAGTCAGATCCCCGCCAGATTCGCTTGAACCGGAGCGAGTAAAAGGCCCAGAAGATGCCCAGGAACATTTTTATAATCACCAGTAAACGTCTGCGGCCGGTTTTATTACTCTTAGCCATGGATTGCTCCTCATTCTAATTGTGATATTTTATAATGTCCTGGTTGGGATGCATACTCTTGTCTATTTATGCATCCAAATAGGGTTTTTCAGTAGAATCAATGGTTAATATATTATATCATTTGCCACCATAACTCGGGCCGGAGGGCGATTGTCCGGGTAGTAGAAAAGCAGCGGCAGGGGCTTGGCAGCTACACTGCCGTTCAAGGGGTTGATGAGGAAATACTCCAGATGCAGGCCTTTTCTCCCCACCTTCAAGGGAATCTCTTCCCCGTTATCCCCAGTAGACAGAAGAGCGGCCACCGCCGGATCGCCCAGCAGCCGGCGCTGGATTTCGTTGCGATTGGGTGGATTGTGGCAGTCCAGCCCGGGGGGAAGGTCATGGTTAGTAAAGTTTTTCAGGTAATCATACTTCAGATATTCGTTGACGGTTGCACCATGATCGGGGTGGCGGTTTAAAACAAAGTCCTTTAAAATGGTGTACTCTTCCCTATCCCGATGTCCCCGGGAAAAGAGGTCCCTCTCTTCCCAGAAGTCAGCCAGATCGGAATAAAAGTCAAAGGCCTTACCTGCATATACCTCGCCCGCCATATAGTCCAGTGTGGTGACAAAGCGGCCGCGGTTATAATAACGGTTCAGCAGATTCTCAACCAGCTGCAGATGAGCTAATTCCGCATAGCTGATATAGCGATTGGCCAGCACTTGATAAGGAGCCCTGGCCTGCCAGACATATCCATGCCGGTCAGCCTCCTTCCATAATGGCGACCCTTTTAATAACTTGAGGAAACCGAGTTGCAGCATGTGCGGCTTAAGGTTGTAAACCTGGTTAAAGGAATTGCTGAATTCCCGGTATCCTTCCTGTGGCAATCCAGCGATGAGGTCCAGGTGCAGGTGAATATTTGCGGCAGTTTTCAGCCGCTCCATATTGGATTGCAGCCGCTTCCAATCCTGGCGGCGGTGGATAGCCTGCAGGGCAGGCTCATGGGTCGATTGCACACCGATTTCAAACTCGAACAGTCCGGGGGGAATGGTGGTTAAATAATCGACCATATCATCTGACAGGCGATCCCCGCAGATTTCGAAATGAAACCGGCAGCTGGGCTGATTTTCAGCAATAAAACTCATAATAGCGCGGGAGCGCTTTTCGTCGCTATTGAAGGTACGATCTACCAGCTTAATTTCCCGGACATCACTGTGCATAAGAATTTCAAGGTCATGCTTGACCCGCTCCAGGGAGAAATAGCGCAAACCCTTTTCCGCTGCGGACAGGCAATAGGAACACCCGAAGGGACAACCCCGGGAGGTTTCGTAATAGACTACCCGATTTTGGTAGGCAGATAAGTCTTCATAGGGAAAAGGAATTATATCCAGGTTAGTCAGAGGGGCTCGGTCTTCATTATGGCAGACCATTTGGTCTTCCCGGTAACTGATTCCGGCTATACCCCTTAGTGCTTGTCCTTCTGACAGAGCCTGCAGGAGTTCTTTTGTAGTCTGTTCCCCTTCCCCGCGCACCACAATGTTAATCTGCGGGTAGCGGCGGAGCAGCTCATCAGCCGCATAGCTTGCCTCGGGGCCTCCCAATACGATGGTACATTGCGGAACGATCGCCTTGAAGTCCCGACACAAATTCAATATGTCCTCAATATTCCATATATAACAGGAAAAGCAGAGTACATCAGGCCGAATCCGGTAAACCGAGTAGAGAATGTCACCAGGGTTGTCATTGATGGTATATTCCATCAGGTGAAGGTCGGCAAAATCGCCTTGGCAATAGGATTTAAGGTAGGCCAGGGCCAGAGAGGAATGAATATACTGGGCATTCAGGGTTGCAAATAATACTTTCATGATTGGACGGCTTCCATTTTACAAATGTCTTTTAGAAGCCTATCCCTCCCCTACCACTTTGATTTCCGGCTTTAGCTCGACACCGTAAGCCTCTTTTACCCGGTCTTGTACTTCTTTAATCAAACCCAGGACGTCAGCAGCAGCAGCATCACCGGTGTTCACAATAAAACCCGCATGCTTGGTGGAGATCTGAGCACCTCCCACCTGATACCCCTTAAGATTCAATTGCTCCAGCATGGGCCCCACAAAATAACCGGGAGGCCTGCGAAAAGTGCTGCCGGCACTGGGCAGCTTAAGAGGCTGTTTGCTTTTTCGCAGCTCGGCAAAACCCCGCATGCGCTCTTGAATAGCGGCGGGGTCATCCTTTTGCAAAGCCATAACTGCAGCAACCACCATATCTCCACTATCCTGCAGGGAACTGGAGCGGTAGGAAAAGTTTAGCTCAGAAGCGGGCAGGGTTTTGATAAGACCTCCCGGTTCCACTACCGTAACCGTGGTAATGACATCCTTCATTTCCCCACCATAGGCACCGGCATTCATGACAATAGCTCCCCCCAGGGTTCCGGGAATGCCTTCGGCAAATTCCAGGCCGCTCAAAGAGTGGGAGGCCACGGTCCGGGCCAGTGCAGACAGGCGTATTCCCGCCTGGGCATAAACCTCGCTGTCATTGATGTGAACCTCTTGCAGCTTTTCCCCCAGCTTGATTACTACCCCCCGGATACCCCCGTCACGGACCAGTAAATTGCTGCCAGCACCAAGAATGAAACAAGGATATCCGGCCTGGCGACAGCATGCCAGCACTTTTTGTAATTGATCTATGCTGGCGGGTTCCGCCAGAACATCGGCCGGCCCGCCAATCCGAAAGGTAGTATGGTTTTTCATTGGCTCGTCAAACTTGACTTGCTCGCGAGGTAGTATCGATAACAATTCCGAATACATATTAACCTCCAATAAAATATGGAGACGACACCTGCTGTTATACTACGCATGGTAAATGATGTTTAGTCCGTTTTTTCTCCATTATAATCCCGGTAACTATTTCATCTGTATTTCTCAGGTATTTGAACTATACCTGCCTTCATCGGCTTCTCGCGGATATATCTTATGTCGGCCGGTTTTGGCTCTCTATTCATTTTTCCTGATTGTACCATTCGCACTATCAGTTAAACAAGACGGCCCTCCCCGTGCTTTATCCAAGTTTTACGGTAAGACGGGGTGCTTCAGGCATTAGCCAGAAGCTGGTGGTGGGGCCGTATCTGTCCAGGGCGGCGGTAATGCCTTCCTGAACGCTGGTTAGTGGCTTGAAAAACAAGGAACGGACGGTGGAAGCAGGCAGACTGCTGTAGAGCCAGATATCACAGGTTTTCAAGGTGCGGCAGATGGCGTAAGCTTTATGCCCGCCCAGCTCGAAGTTCTCGGCAAAGCGCCTTTCGATATCCTCCGGACAGGTGGCCTCCCGCAGCCATTTCTCAAAGTTTTCTTCTCCCAGTCCTTCCCGGCATTCGGCCAGCAGTATAATGGTTCCTCCTTCCCGGACAGCCAAGGCGGCAGAATCCAGAGCCTTCTGAGCCTGATACATATTTATGTCTTTGGGATAGCCGCCGCACCCGGCCACCACGACATCGGCCTTTTGTGCAATGGGCTGAACAAAAAGGTCCTCACAGAAATGCACGGCTTGCAGCCAGGCCTGTTCCAAATCTCCAGCCACGGCGAAAATAATGTCATCCCGGGAAGCGGTGACCACGTTTACAATAAAGTCGACCCCGGTCAGGCGGGCTGCTTCCAGCATGAGCTGGCTTACCGGATTGTCCTGGTAATTGCCCAGGCAGGCGCGGGAGTCGGCCATCATCTGATGGTTTTTTCGAATAAGCTGCCGTGAGGCGACCCCGGGCAGAATTGACTTTCGGCCCCCTGAATAACCGGCAAAGTAGTGGAGGCCTACCAGTCCGGTGGTAACCAGGAGGTCGGCCTGGGCGACAGTTCGGTTGATGCTTAACTCCCAGCCATTGCTTAGCTGCCCCATATCCATCAGATCCGCATCACAGTTGTGGTTTAGGATCTCATAGTTCCGGCAAATCTCGTCCCCAAAAATAGCCAGGTTTTCCTCCCCGGTGTGGGGGCGGTGAATCCCTAGCGCAACTACCAGCTTGATGTTGGCGGCGGGTATTCCTGCAGCTTCGATCTCTTCTAAAAGAGGGGGGAGAATATCCCGGTAAGGAGTGGGACGGGTAATGTCATTAACAACTATAACTGCATTGGCAGCCGCTTTGCGGCGAATTATGTCTCCCAGATTTGCACTGCCTACCGGGTGAAGCAAGGCTTCTCGTATCAGTTCTCGATTGTTCCCGCCAGAGCCAAGCAGTGGCGGCGCCAGCGTGCCAAGAATGTTTTCGTCCGGTATCTCGAAATCCAAGCAGGTCTGACCGTATTTGTATGATGTCTGCAAACTCCATCACCTTTTCTTGCTAATGATTTATTCCACTGCCAAAAGTAATGCTTCGCCTTGGCAGCGTGTTCCTGCCATGCTCTGTCAACAACTCCTGCACCTTTATGCATCCAAATAGGGTTTTGGCAGTACAACCATGCTTAAATTATACCGTATACCCGGGGTGTATATAATCTGCGCTTGGGTCTTTATGATATAATAGCAACGATCTTAAGGCATATAGAAGGCTTGTAATTAAGTCTGCTCGTTCTATTTTCCGGTAGTGGGAACACCGGGTGCTTAAGCCAGTGCCGCCAGGGGCAGGGCCAGTTAAAGGCCCTCTCGCCTGGTAGCTGACCTTCGCCTCCTTCGGCATCGCTGTACGAAGGGTTTCTTGCTTCCGGCAACAGATATATACCGTGGACTTTTTCACAAGCTGCAGAGGTAAAGGAGGAGTCGGAGTGGAAAGGGCGGATATAAGGAAAGAGCTCCAGCAGCTACTCGGCAAAGAAAAAGTCCTGACAGATGATCTCGATGTTATGTACTACTCTTATGATAGTTCTTTTTTGACCAAATTGGAGCCTGCCGCACCGGTGGCAGTGGTGATGCCCAGGTCCACAGAAGAGGTACAGAAAGTCATGCGCCTGGCATATGAACATGGCATAGAAGTCGTCCCCCGGGGTGCCGGCACTGGGGAGACGGGAGGATGTGTATCCCTCAACGGGGGGATCGTCCTGGATTTGTCCTCCTGGGACGAAATAATCGAGGTGGATGCTGCCAATATGCAGGTGGTGGTGGCTCCCGGAGTTATCCATGCGCGCTTGAACGAGGAACTAGCCCGCTACAACCTGTTTTTCCCGCCTGATCCGGGCAGCAGCCAGATGTGCACCGTGGGTGGAATGGTGGCCAATAATGCCAGCGGCCTGCGGGCTGTCAAGTATGGTTGTACCGAACAATACATACTGGGTCTGGAAGTGGTACTGGCCAATGGGGATGTTATCGTCACTGGAGGAATGAAAGCCCGCTGTATTAAAAACGTATCCGGTCTTAACCTGACCAAATTGATGGTGGGCTCGGAAGGGGTGCTGGGAGTAGTTACCCGTATCCGTCTGCGTTGCTGGCCCCGCCCCAAGGCCCGCGGTATTGCCATGGCCGTCTTTGACCGCCTGGATGATGCCCCGGCAACCGTTCTGGATGTTTATCAGGCGGGTATCCTGCCCTCAGGAATTGAAATATTGGATAGTTCGGCTATTCAAGCCGTTAACCAGTTTAAACCGGAAATTAATCTTCCGGAAGCGGAAGCCATTCTGCTGTTTGAAGTGGATGGCAACCCGCCCAGCGTAGACTATGAAGGTGCCATGATCAAAGATATTGCCGGTAAACGTGCCCGCAGCGTGGAGTGGGCTACTGATCCGCGGCGTATGGCCCAGCTCTGGGAGGGACGTAGTGTTACCGCCACTGCGGCGGCTCGGGTGAGGCCGGACGGCAGCCGTATTTTTGCCGGCGAGGATATCAGCGTACCTCTTTCCCAGGTTGCGGAAACGCTAAGGAAAATAAGGGCACTGGCAGACAAATACGATATCAAGGTGGTTAATTACGGGCATATTGGCGATGGAAACGTGCATACCGCCCCGGTTATAAATCCGGAGAATCCGGAGGAAGTGGAAAAGGTACTCAAATTAGTGGATGAGATTCATCTGCTGGCCATCGAAATCGGGGGAAGTACCACCGGCGAACATGGAGTGGGAGCAGTGCGCCGGCAATATGCTGAACGGGAGCATGGCCTGGCAGTTAAATACATGAAAGAAGTAAAAAAGGCCTTTGATCCCGCGGGAATAATGAATCCTGGTAAATTAATTTAAGGTCGGATGCATGATATTTGCTTTCTTACCACCATCCAGGATGGAAGGGGGAGATTTTGTGGAGTTTAGAAAGCTGCCTCCAGTCAGAGAACAGATTATGAAGTGCGTGCGCTGTGGAAAATGCCGCAGTGTTTGCCCGGTTTTTGCCGAGATTAAGAACGAGACGGCGGCTCCCCGTGGTCATGTGTTTATGGTGCAAATGTTAAGAGATGGCCAGGTTGAACCCGCCTCGGCCGTATATGATAAACTAGGCAATTGTTTACTCTGCGAGACCTGTAGTGCCAATTGCCCATCCGGGATCGACGTCCACGAGCTGAATGCAGCGGCCCGTTCCTATATTTATGATGATAACCCCAGCCTGGGCAAGGAACTGGTTTTTGACACCATGTGGACCCGGCCGGGCCTCCTAAGAGCCGGCACCCGTTTTATGGGCGGAGCGCAGCGATTAGGCCTGCAGACTTTGGCCAGGAATATAGGATTGACCAAAATCCTTCCCGGGGATCTCCCCAAAGCGGAAAGGATCCTCACCCATATTCCGGCCCGATCGGCTCGCAGCCTGTTACCAGTTATAAACCACGCCCGGGGGGAAAAGAAGTTTACCGTGGGCTACTTTCTGGGATGTGCCACTGACATTCTTAATCCCGAGGTGGCCAAGGCAACGGTCGATGTGCTGACCCGCAACGGTTGTGAAGTTATCATCCCCAGAGACAGCAAGTGCTGTGGCCTGCCCCATATTGCCAACGGAAAACTCGATACCGCCCGGCGGGTAGCGGCACACAATATAAAACTGTTTAATGCCTACTCGTTTGACTACATAATCAGTGATTGCGCTTCCTGTTCGTCGGCCCTGTCGCGCAAGAATATGGAGTTTTTACTGGGAGGCCTAAAAATTGAGGATGAGGCTTTCGCGTTTGCGGACCGGGTGATGGACCTGACCTGTTTTTTGGTGGAGGTTCTGGATGTCAGATTGCCTGACTATGAAGTCGAAGAACGGACGCGAGTCACCTATCACGATCCCTGCCACCTGGCCAATGCCCAGGGTATCAAAGTACAGCCGCGGGAACTGCTTACCCGGGTACCCGAGGTTGAATTTGTGGAAATGAATGAGGCCAACCGCTGCTGTGGTGGTTCAGGAACTTTTAGTATTACCCACTATGACCTGTCCATGAAGATTTTGGACCGGAAAATGGACAATGCCATGGCGACCGGTGCCGAAAAACTGGCTACCTGCTGCCCCAGTTGCATGATGCAGTTGCGCTATGGAATGGAGCGACACCACTGGAATTGCGAGGTGGTTCATCCGGTGGAACTGGTAAGCCAGAGCTACCGGCAGGCGGCCCTGAAGCTGAAAAATGCTATGTAGCCAGGCTGGACCGTGAGCCCAAATACCCTTTCAGGGGCAGAAAAACCATTTCCCGCCCCTAAGCATATGTTTAGGGGCGGGAAATTTGTTGACGACGTTGGGGTGCAACCTTCATTAAATCCGGGTTTGTTCTGAAGGAAAGAAAAGTTTATAATTCACAGGTAGTAAAGTGTATTTCCGGAAAGGATACAACACTAATGAATCAGCGCCGCAGCAAATTAATCTTCCGCAAAGTCCGTGATGCCAACCTGAAATACCACCTGGTGGAAAATGGCGACCGAATTGCTGTAGCCATGTCGGGAGGTAAAGACAGCCTGGCTCTGCTCTACTTTCTAGATATGCTGTTGAAATATACACCGCTCAGATTTGAAATTCTACCCATTTACCTCGACCTGGGTTTTGGCAATCAGACTGCTCCCCTGGTTGATTTTTGCCAGCAACTGGGTTACGAGCTGCGGGAGGAAAAGAGCAATATCGGGCGGGTGGTTTTTGACACGCGCCAGGAATCCAACCCTTGTGCGCTTTGCGCCAATCTGAGGCGGGGAGCCATTCACCGCCTGGCCCGCCGGGAGGGGTGCAACAAGGTGGCTTTGGGACACCATCTCGACGATGCCGTGCATACCCTGATGTTATCCATCCTTTTTCAAGGGCGCTTCCAGCTCTTTAAACCCCTTACCTATCTGGACCGGATGGACATTACCCTCATCAGGCCCCTGGTTTATGTTTCCGAACGGGATATCGCGCTTTTTATTGCAGGGATGGGGTTCAGCCCGGTGCAGAATCTCTGCCCTGCCAGCGGTTACACCCGCCGCAGTGATGTTGCCGATCTTCTCGACGAAATGGAAAAACGTTTTCCGGGGGCACGCCGCCAGCTTCTTAAAAGCATTGAAAATGCTGATCCTAATTCCTTCTGGAATTAAAACGAACAATTGTTTTCTTTCTGCTGGTTTGTGGTATAATTTTGGTAAATGCAAGGGGGGATTTTAATGGGTTCTGACAGTAATCTGTCTGCAAGGCAGATGGAGATACTTTCCTTTATCAGGGCACGGATTAACAGCCATGGCTACCCTCCATCAGTCAGGGAAATAGGAGAAGCAGTAGGCTTGAAGTCCAGCTCAACGGTGCATGCACATTTGGTTCAGCTGGAGGAAAAGGGGTATTTAAGAAAAGACCCCAGTACACCGCGGGCCATTATACCTATTGATCTGGAGCGACCGGAAGCTCCAGCGGTTATTTCCCTGCCGGTGGTAGGAAAGGTAGCGGCCGGAACCCCTATTCTGGCTGAACAGAACATTGAAAATTATCTGCCCGTCCCCGATGATTTTCTGGTCTCAGGAACCCATTTTATTCTCCAGGTGAGCGGGGAGAGCATGATTGACGCGGGAATTCTTAATGGAGACTATGTGATTGTGCGGCAACAGCCAGATGCCGCCGATGGGGAAATCGTGGTCGCTCTGATCGAGGATGAAGCTACCGTGAAAAGACTCTACAAAAAGAATGGCTACGTAGAATTGCACCCGGAGAATAGTGCCATGGAACCCATCGTCACCACCCAGGTGCAGATTGCCGGCAAGGTTACCGGGCTCTTGCGCAGGTTTTAGAAATAAATGATTCCACTCTTTCGGCTTCGCAGGGTGTTTCTGCTATGATCCGTTGAAAGCCCCTGCATGTTTATGTATCCAAACAGGGTTTTGGCAGTCGAATCAAACTATATAGCAAAAAGGTGCCCACAATCGGGGCACCTTTTTATTTTTTAGAACTTGGCCAGGTATTCTTCAATTTCCCAGTCATACACTCGGGAGCTGTAGTGCTCCCATTCTTTGATCTTGGCCAGACGGAAGCGGGAATAAATGTGGGACCCCAGGGCTTCCTGTATGACTTCGTCCCGGTCCAGTTCGTTTATGGCCTCGTAGAGGTTTTCCGGCAGTGACTCAATACGGTTATAATTACGGGTGGCCAGGTCCATTTCATAGATATTCTGTTCCACCGGGTTAGGGGGCAGTAAACCTTGCTTGATTCCCGTCAAACCAGCTTTAAGAATAACCGCCAATCCCAGGTAGGGATTACAGGTGGGATCGGGGCTGCGCAGCTCAATTCGAGTTCCAATCCCCCGCCGGGCGGGAATACGAATCAAAGGACTGCGATTACGGTACGACCAGGCGATGTATACCGGGGCCTCGTAGCCGGGAACCAGACGCTTGTAGGAGTTTACTGTGGGACTGGTTATAGCGCAAATAGCCCGGGCATGCTTTATAACTCCGGCGATAAAATGACGGCAGATGTCACTTAGTCCATCTTCCTGCTGCGCATCGTAGAAGATGTTCTCTCCATCCTTAAAAAGTGATATATGCAGGTGCATACCCGATCCGGCAATCCCGTAAATGGGTTTGGGCATAAAAGTAGCATGGAGGCCGTGTTTTTGGGCAACTGTCCGCACTACAATGCGAAAGGTGACAATGTTGTCAGCCGTGGACAGTGCATCCTGGTATTTGAAATCAATTTCGTGCTGACCAGGGGCCACTTCGTGGTGGGCGGCCTCTATCTCAAAACCCATGCTCTGCAGGGTTTCCACCATCTCCCGCCGAGCCTCCTCCCCTTTATCTACGGGAGGAAGGTCAAAATAGCTGGCTCTGTCATGTGTCTCCAGGGTAGGTTGGCCGTTTTCATCCAGGTGAAAGAGGAAGAATTCCGGTTCGGGTCCTACGTACATGGAGTAACCCATCTGCGCCGCTTCATTGAGGACCCTCTGCAGAACATAACGAGGGGATCCCGGGAATGGTTGATTGGAGGAATCATAGATATCACAAATAATCCGAGCGGTCTTTCCAGTGGAAGTCTGACTGGACCATGGTAAAACCAGGAAGGTATTGGCATCTGGTTTAAGATACATGTCGGATTCCTCAATGCGCACAAAACCTTCGATGGATGAACCGTCAAACATCAATTCCCCGTCCAGGGCTTTCTCCAACTGGTCGGTGGTAATGGAAATGCTTTTCATAACCCCCATGATATCTGTAAACTGCAGGCGGATGAACTTTACATTTTCTTCTGCCACCGTTTTCATGATCTGTTCTTTATCCAAGGATTATCCCTCCAACAATCAGCTTTAATTAAACTAGATTAGCACATAGCTCCCGGGCTGGCAAATAACCTTTTTAGCTAAAAGACCTTGACCAGAAAAGAAACAAACATGACCAGGGCCAGGATTAAGTTCACCACGATCCCCGAAAATAATCCTATTACTGTGCCAATACCTGCCTTGAATGCCTGGCTCCAATCTTTTTTGGCTGCATACTCACCCAGGGCAGCGCCCAACCAGGGGCCGATAAAGATGCCCAGGGGAGGAAAAACAAACAACCCTATCAGCGTCCCCAGGAATGCTCCCCATACTCCATATTTACTGGAGCCAAAATAGCTGGCGCCCATGGTCGAGGAGAGATAGTCCACAAAGATGGACAGGACTGTCAAACCGGCCAGGATTACCAGGTATTGTGCATTGATGACCTGAAAGCCTTCGTACCATCCATAGGCGGCAATAGCAACAAAAATTATCGGGATACCGGGAAGCAATGGAATAACCGTCCCGGCCACCCCCACCAACATGAAAACAATCGCCGCAACCAGTACCGCAGTGGCTGTCATCTGCAATCACCTCCAATAACGACAGGAATCTGTAGACACTGACCAACCGAAAAGACCAGATTCAGATTCCTCGGGGGATATGAATTCATGCACGTAACGCCGCATTGCTATGCTTGTCCACGGTGGCAAAAAAAGCACTTCTATCACTGTTTCAGAATAATCTCTTCCACCAGGGCGGCAGCCACAATGCGGCAGTGTTCGTAGGTCAGGCCCCCCTGAAGATAAGCAATGTAGGGCGATCGCAGCGGGGCATCACAGGAAAGCTCGATAGAAGACCCCTGAATAAATGTTCCCGCCGCCATTACCACCTGGTGCTCATACCCGGGCATGGGAGCATACTCCAATGTAATATGGTTGTCCACCGGGGAGTTGCTCTGCACCACCTGACAAAAACGCAGCACTTCATCCTGATCCCGCAGTTCCACCCCCTGGACAATATCCGCGCGCTGTTCATCCCAGGAGGGATATACCCTGTACCCGGCTTGCTGAAAGAGATGGGCGACCAGCAAGGCCCCTTTTAAGGCTTGCAAAACCACATGCGGTGCCAGAAATAACCCTTGAAAGCAGCTGCGAGAGCTGATCAGGCTGGCTCCAAGTTCGCGGCCCAAACCGGGTGCAGTAAGATGGTCGGCTACCTGTTCTACCAGGCCTTCTTTTCCGCAAATATAGCCGCCGGCGGGAGCCAGTCCTCCCCCGGGATTTTTGATAAGTGAGCCGGCCATAAGGTCGACAGCTCCGCCGGGTTCGACTACCTCGGTAAATTCGCCATAACAGTTGTCCAGCATTATAACCGTTTGCGGGCTGTGCTCTTTAACCAGAGCGGCGATTTTTTCAATGCTGGCCACGTCCAGGGCGGGCCGGGTGCTGTAACCGCGGGAGCGCTGGATAAGAGCCAGGCGCGGCCGTATTTTTGCCAGCGCCCCGGCTATTTCCGGGAAATCAGGTCGTCCCTCTTCAGTCAATGCTATTTCCTGATAAGCAATCCCCTTTTGCAGCAGACTGCCCCGCACCGAGCCATTCTTGCCAATGATCGTTGTCAGGGTATCATAGGGACTTCCAGTCAAGGAGAGTAGTATGTCCCCTGGTCGTAGTAAAGCAAAGAGACAAGCACTTATGGCATGAGTGCCGGATACTATTTGCGAACGCACCAGGGCTTCCTGGCAGGAGAAAACGCGGGCGTAAATCTGCTCCAGGCACTCCCGGCCCCGATCGTTGTACCCGTATCCGGTTGAAGGGGCGAAAAGGCTGTCATTAACCTGGTATTCCTTGAAAGCCTTAAGTACCCTGGCCTGGTTGGCGCAGGCTACCTCCTCTAAATCAGCGAAACGATTCTGCAAGGCCTTTTCCGAATTCTTCAACATCGCTTCTGCGTTCAATACTTCACCACTTTCAACATAGAATCACAATCCGTATGGTTAACAGCCGCTTATACCTCCAGAACGCCAAATTCCGGGAGATCAGTCTCTTCGATTGTAACCAAGTCCTGCCGGCTTAGCAATTCCCTATCGACTATACGCAGGGCCTGAAGACGCATGGACTTTTCGGTAAGATTGCGTACATAGCGGGCATTTCCGCTGTGGGGATGCCGCCCTTTAACAAATTCACCCAGGTGTTGTTTTAGTTTCCAGCGACAACGGCTGCTTAAAACATAATCCTTGTCGGCATACATTTGCAGGGCAATTTGGAAGAGTTCGTCGGATTCGTAATCTTCGAAGTGAATGTGAATGGGAAAACGGGAACGCAGGCCGGGGTTACTGCGCTGAAAGCGCTCCATTTCCGTTGAATAACCCGCCAGGATCACAATAAGGTTGTCACGATTATCTTCCATGGCCTTGACCAGTGTGGCCACCGCTTCGCGGCCAAAATCCTTTTCGCCTCCCTGGGCCAGGGTATAGGCCTCGTCAATAAAAATTATCCCCCCCAGGGCTTTCTTAACAATTTCTTTGGTCTTTTGCGCAGTGTGGCCGATATACTCGCCAACCAGGTCGGCCCTTTCCACCTCCACCAGGTGACCACGACTAAGAATCCCTATGTCATTAAATATCCGGGCTAAAATTCTGGCTACAGTAGTCTTGCCGGTACCAGGGTTGCCCTTAAAGATCATATGCAACGCAGTGGGGTCGGCCTTAAGCTGTTGCTGTTTGCGTTTACCCTGTATTAGCGCATAGGCAGTTACCTCGGCCAGCGTTCTTTTCACCTCTTGTAACCCGATCAAGCGTTCCAGTTCCAGAAAGGAGTCTTTCCGGGGAAAATTAATTGCTTCCAGCTGCGGAGCAATCCCCGGTGAGGATGTTGGAGGCGAAAACCTCATGGAAATCTCCATTGAATCACCACTCCATGCCATGATAGCTTAATATATGATAAACAGACAAAAGTGGTGCTATTTCATGAGCCGGGAAAAAAACCTTTCGGAAAAGCAGGCCTTGATGGAAAGAATGCGAGCCCTTCAACAGGTAACCGAAAAACCCGGATACTCAGATTCAGTCATCGTCGCTTTTTTCAAAGCTCAGGGGGCCAATAGGTTTTAAAGGGGCAACGGTAGAAATGGCATGTTTATAAACCAGTTGCTGCCGCTGATCCATCTCAACTATCACCGTAAAGTTGTCAAAACCCTTAACGATGCCTTTTATCTGAAACCCGTTGACCAGAAAAATAGTCACCGGGGCCTTTTCCTTTCTAACCTGGTTTAAAAAAGCATCCTGCAAATTTAGCTGGCTTTTGCCCATTAAGGATAAACCCCCATTCAATATACTGCGTGCCTAATAGAACATACTTCTACGCTTCCGAGAATTGTCCTTCCATCCAACGTGAAATTTTTTCCGCCCGGGCCATTTCATCGGCGTACTCCTCCTGGTCAAACCAGCAGATCCTCTGGTCCCGATTAAACCAGGTAAATTGCCGTTTGGCATAGCGGCGGGTTTCTTTTTGCATATCTTTTATCATTTCCTCCCTGGTTATTAGTCCTTGGAGATATGCTGCTGCCTGCCGGTAACCCAGCGCTTGCATGGAATTAAGGCTTGGGTCATAGCCCCGCCCCAGAAGACCCTCTACTTCTTCAATAAACCCCCGGGAGATCATCTCTTCCGCCCGTTGGTCTATGCGGGCATAAAGCCGGGAGCGTTGCAGATAAAGTCCGGCTGCTGCCAGATTATAAGCAGATTGACGTCGAACCTGTGAGCGGGAAAAGGGTTGACCGGTTATTTCCCATACCTCCAGTGCACGGACAATTCGTTTGCGGTCATTGGAGCTGACTTTTCGAGCATACTCCGGGTCAACCGACTGCAGATAGCGGTAACCATAGTCCAATCCCCGCTGGTCAATGATTTGATTCCATTTGTCCCGTACCGCGTAACGTGATTCCATGGGCTCGAAAACATAGTCATCAACCACCGCCTGGTAATAAAGGCCGGTCCCGCCAACCAGGATAGGCAGCTTTCCTTCCTGGTTCAAACGGCTAATAATAGTTTTACATTCCTCCTGATAGCGCGCCACACTATAATCCTCATCAGGGTTGACGATATCCAGCATATGGTGTTTAACCTGCTGCTGCTCTTCCAGGCTTGCTTTGGCAGTTCCGATATCCATGCCCCGGTAAATCTGCATGGAATCACAGGAAATAATCTCTCCGTTTAGCAGCTGTGCTACTCGTATGGCCACGCTGGTTTTACCTGCTGCCGTAGGTCCCACTATGGCAGCCAGTCTCTGCCGCAAAAATTACTCACCTCATCTAATGATCGTTTTGTAAACAAAAGCTCAGAAAAATATTTATTAAGGAAAAATGCCTGATTTTTTGTCTGTTTCGATTATTCCATAACGAATTTTGTTGTTGGCCGAACCGAGAATATGCTGGCAACCCAGGCGTTCCAGCTCGCCGCTGCTAAACATTTCTTTAATGACTACTCGCTTACGGGCCACACGCATTGCTTCTGAAATAATTGGCTCGCTAAGCGGTACGTGGTTGGCCAGGAGACGTAACGGAGCCAGGGCTTGACTTTTTAACTGCGGCTTGCGAAACATGGGGTCGAAATAGACAATATCAAAAGATTTATCCGCCTGGTCAGCTAAATATTTTCCGTGTTCGGCGTGAACAACTTTGATGCGATGTATAGCTTCATCCAGCCAGGGCATTCGCGATTGATATAACCTCATCCCCCATTTGATTACAAAAGCTATCGCTGGCGACGACTCCAGGGCCACAACTTCTCCAGCCGGGTTAAAAAATGAAGCGACTATGGCATCGGCTCCCAGACCCAGAGTACTATCCAGTACGTGGTCAGAGCCTGTAAACCCGCATACGGTAGCCAGCGAGTCAGGAATCCCCTTTTTACGCCACATGGCCAGGCGGTTTTTGGCCATACTGGGATGAAAATAAAACTTCTCTCCTTGTATATAGAGGACCGGTCCGGACTCCTGCCAGACTACCACCCCTTCGGCAGAGTGGATTTTGATTAGTTCTTCCAGGGAAGGGGGCTCCCGCCGGACCAGAGGAATTCCGCTTTCCTCCAAAAAGGCCTGAAAATTATCGCTGACCGAGTTTTGACTCAGAGTGGTTGTCGCTATCAATTGCATATCCTAAGACCTCTTAAACATACGTTCCAGTTCTTCCTGCCCCAGGCGTACCAGAGTGGGGCGGCCATGGGGACAGGTCTGATAATCTTCCAATCGCAATAAGTCTGTTACGATCTTTTCCATTTCTGAACCATTCAAACATTCCCCGGCCTTCACTGCTTTCTTGCAGGCCATGGTGCACAAGATGTGCCGGTTGAGGTCCGGGTCCCTGCCTTCCCGCAACAGGTCGATAATCTCCAGCAAAGTTTCCATTTCCTTACCGTGAATAGTGGCCGGTGCAGCTCGCACCAGGAGGGTCCGGTGCCCCAGAGGTTCCAGCTGAAAGCCCAGACTGGCCAGTAAATCCTGGTTATCCTCCAGCACAATTAAGTCAGAACTGGAGAGTTCCAGAGGCTGTGGCACGATTAGCTGCTGTGATATTCCTTGCATATTGCCGGACATGGCTCTTAATTCCTCAAAAATTATGCGCTCGTGGGCGGCATGCTGGTCGACCAGATAGATGGCACCGTCCCATTCCAGTACAATGTAGGTATCAAGGCACTGGCCGATTACCCGGAAGGCCTGTTTGGGAGCATAATCCCCGGACTGCACCTCGGGACGCTGCCGCGTATAAATCCCTCCCGCCGGAAAAGAAGGCCGGGTATCACCTCTAAAGTTCCACGGCAGGCTCTCTGCCTCCTGGAACTGCTCCCCTCGGAGAATGAAAGGGGCATTTTCCTCTTTTCGTACGGGGTGTTCTCCCCAAGCGGGTATATAAGGACGGACATCATAGCTTTTTACCACCGATAAAACAGCTTCACGAATGAAATGAAAAACGGCCTTTTCGTCATTAAAACGAACTTCACTCTTCTGGGGATGGACATTTACGTCGATCCCCCGGGGGTCAATATCCAGGGATAGAACCACTACCGGGTGCTGGCGGGAGATGAGCAATCCTGCATAGGCGGAGTCGATGGCTTTAAACAGAAGGGGGCCTCTCACCGGCCTGCGGTTAACGAAAAAATACTGCTGTTTGCGGTTCTTGCGGGTCAGCTCCAGGGCGGAAACCAATCCATTAATCTGCATGCTGCTTCCCTGGCAGGATACTTCGCGCAAATGGCTGCTAAAATCCCCGCCGAACAGAACGGTCACTGCATCCTCCAGTTTACCGCTGCCGGGGGTCTTGAAAAAAAGGCGTTTTTCATTTTTGAAGGTAAAGGAAATATCGGGACGGGCCAGGGCATAACGGCACACTGTTTCATGGACCTGGTTACCCTCGGTTACCGGGGACTTGAGAAACTTCTTGCGCGCCGGCGTATTAAAAAACAGTTCCTCCACGCGTATGCGGGTGCCGGGTGGGGTGGCCCATGCGGATAGTTCCTCCAGGGAGCCGGCCAGGAAGACGGCCCGCACCCCCTCGCCCGGATGTACACAACTAAAGACCTCCACCCGGGAAACCGAAGCAATGCTGGGAAGCGCCTCTCCACGAAAACCCATGGTGTGTATGGAGAACAGGTCGCTTTCCGTACTAATTTTACTGGTGGCATGACGTAAAAAAGCCAGGGGCAGCTCACTGCTGTTCATACCCGCCCCATCGTCTTCCACTTCAATTAGCTGCAGGCCTCCGCCGGCTATTTCCACCGTAATATGGCTGGCGCCTGCATCAATGGAGTTTTCCATCAGTTCTTTTACAATGGATGCGGGCCGCTCGATAACCTCTCCGGCGGCAATCTGGTTGACAAGGTGATCGTCCAGTATGCGAATCGGCATTTTAGATACTCTGCTCCGTTTCTTTAAGTCGGTTGGCCATCAGGTAATGGTCAGCCTTGCGGTCCTGCAGATACACCACGTCATAGCGATCGTTTTCCCGGGCATCCTGGTAAACGGCCCGGGCTTCTTGCTGGCACTTTTCACAGGCACTTATGGGGACGGACACACATAAGACCCGGTAGTAATTGCGGTCATGATGCTGCGCCTCGGAGTCAGTGGTACGGTAGCCGCAGCAGGACGGGCAGATGCACAGGTTCACCCGCTGCTCCTCATGAATGTAATCGGTATCGTAGAAAATCTGCTTGTAGTAGCTGTGAAATCCCTCCATTTTGGAGCGATTTTCGGCTACTACCTCCTCCCGAGTACGGAAGATCTGCAATTGGCGCTTTACCAGCCCCTGCAGATACTCCAGGTTGGCGCGGCTTTCACGGAAATTTCCCGGGGAATAATCCGGTTCCCGCAGCTTCGAGAAATCAATTCCCGCCATGGCCATGATAATGCCCATGTTAACGTAAGGCAATGCAGTTTCCACCGAGTAGCCCCCCTCCAGAACGGCGATATCCGGTGCCAATCGGGCATTCAGACGCGCATAGCCCTGGGCGGTAAACTGCATGTCGGCCAAGGGATCAGTATAGTGATTGTCCTGACCGGCGGAATTAATGACCAGATCGGGGTTGAACTCCTCCAGCATTGGCATAACCAGGTTTTCCAGTACATAGAGAATGCCCTCATCTGTGGTACGGGGCCGCAGCGGAATATTAATGGTGGAGCCAAAGGCCAGCGGCCCCCCCAGTTCATCGGGAAAACCGGTACCGGGATACAGGGTGCGGCCATCCTGATGAAAAGAAATAAACAACACGTCAGGGTCGTGGTAGAAGATTTCCTGAGTGCCATCACCATGATGTACATCGGTGTCAACAATGGCAATTCTCTTTAAACCGTATTTTTGGCGCAGGTATTCCACCAAAATGGCTTCATTATTGATATTGCAAAAACCCCTATTGCCATGAACCACGGTCATGGAATGGTGGCCCGGGGGCCTGACAATGGAAAAGGCATTGCGTATTTCACCATTCATCAGCGCATCCGCCAGCCGAATCGACGACCCGGCAGAGATCAAGTGGGCCTCCGTGATCCGGGAAGGAATATCTGGTACACAGAAGTGCACCCGGGCAATATCGCGCAGGGATGCAATCCCCGGTTGATATTCCTGTACCTGAGGCAGATCCATTATGCCTTCCTCAAAGAGCTGATCCCGGGTGTACAGCAGGCGTTCCTCCCGTTCCGGATGAGTGGGAGAAATGGCCCAGTCAAAGGCCGGAAAAAACAAAATGCCCGTTGGTTTCATGATTGCACCCCCTTGAATTCGTGGATGAAGCCGGGTGAAATCTGGATGCCGACCTCGAATATCTTGCCCGCTCGACTGCGCCCACCCAGGGAATTAAACTGCTCCTCCAGGTAGTAGCGATAATCAGCAGCGTAATCTTGCATACCCCGTTCGGCAGCAATCCGCTCCAGCTCCTGGCGGGCCAGAGTTTTCATGTCTTCCAGCTGGGTCTTGGCCGGGTTGGCCAATTCCACCCGGCGTGCTCCCGGATCAATAACTGCTGCCCCGATCTGCGTGTCGGCATGCAAAGAAACCGCCAGGGTGGGTCGAACCACACTGGCCCCCAAAGCATTGGCGACGGGGGCGTAGTTGTGAACCTCACCGGGAATCTGCATGTGCTCGGACAGGGCGGGAATAATGGCCGGTGCGGCCGCCCCAATTCCCAGCAGGCGCTCTGGCGCGAATTTGCGCTGGTTAATAACCTCCCAGATCTTATAGGCGGGCTCATTCTCCCATTCCCGGAACATGTCTTCTATCGCCCGGGCCAGCTTGCCCGTGACGATGTTAACAACCTCGGTTGAGAGCTCTGTCGGCTCCAGGCCGCACTGGGAGCATAATTCTTGCAACGCTTTCAGGGAGGCTTCCTTCTCCCCTATTCCCAGCGAATAGCGGTAATTAAAGGCATCGGTGACAGTGGCAACCGCCCCGCCCAGGCAGGCAGCCGGTCCCTGGCGTCCTTCTTCTACCACCAGCTGGCCGGAAATACAGGCCAGGCTGCTATCTCCTCCCAACGGGAGGGAACAAACGGCAAAGGCAGCTACATGGGTGTAGTGTCCCTCAATACGTGCACCCCGCGAAGCATAAAGGGGTTCCCCCTCGATTAACAAAGATATATCACTGGTGGTGCCACCGATATCAATAACCACGGCGTTGAGCAGATCTTCATGCAAGGCTACTGCTCCCATGGTACTGGCGGCCGGTCCGGAAAAGACCGTTTCACAGGGCATCCGTCGGGAGTGTTCCAGAGAAACGGTGCCTCCGTCCGCCTTTAGCACCTCTACCTCCACATTCAGCTGGCGTTCTCTTAAGGCGGCCTCGATCTCATCCACAAAGTGGTTCCAGGCCGGGGAGGTCATGGCCGTAAAATAAGTGGTCACCGCCCGACGTAAAAAGTTGAGTTTGCCGGATACTTCCGAACTTATGAAAACCGCCAGTTGTGGATACCTATGTTTTACAAACTCTCGAATTCGTAATTCCGAGCGGTTGTTGCGGTTGGCAAACTTGGCGGCCACAGCCACCCGGGTGATTCCCTCGGAAACAATTTGCTCCAGAACGGATTCCAGTTCCTTTTCATCCAGCGGCTCGATTTCCCGTCCGCGAAAATCAATGGCTCCTTTGACCCGATAGGTATGAGGAAAAGAAAACAGGGCTTCGGCTGGAAGGCCATAGCCGGGCAGCAGAATCAAAGCGGTGGCTTCTCCCCTGCCGGTCGCTAACAAATTTGTTACCAGCGTGGTGCTGAGCACCAAACGGTCAGGTGGATTTCCATCACAGCCGGACAGGATTTTATCCAGTACCCCCAGCACACTTTCTTTCAGGTGTGCGTTATCGGTGGGAACCTTGGCGGTAGCTTTGATTTTCCCGTCGGCAAATAAAACCCCGTCGGTAAAAGTACCCCCCACATCGATACCGATAAGCATGCTTTTCACCCCCATTTTAGACTCTTTCCTTCCATCTATAAATCAGTTGCAAGGCTTCTCGAGCACTGAGCAGGTCGGGATCCAGCGATTCCAGTTCCTGCTCCAGCCAGCTTTTTTCAACAAACAATCCCGGTTGAACCAGGTTAGTTCCCGACGGGCTCGGCGATGAGGTTTCCAACTGGGCCAAAATCTCATTGGCCCGTTTGACTACCGCGGCGGGAGCCCCGGCCAGAGCCGCTACATGCACTCCGTAGCTCTTGTCAGCCTTCCCGGGTAAAACCCGCTTAAGAAAAATTACCGAGTCCCCGCTTTCGTTTACTGAAACGGACAGGTTAAAAATACCGGAGAACTCTTCGCTAAGGGCGGTAAGCTCATGATAATGGGTAGCAAAAAGGGCTTTAGCGCCTACCCGGGTATAAATGTATTCACTAACCGCCTGGGCAATACTCAGACCGTCATAGGTGCTGGTCCCCCGGCCAATCTCATCTAAAATAATAAGGCTGGATGCAGTGGCGTTATGAAGGATGTTAGCCACTTCTACCATCTCTACCATAAAGGTGCTCTGTCCCTGGGCCAGGTCATCAGCAGCGCCCACCCGGGTAAAAATTTTGTCAACCAGGCCGATCCGGGCCTGGTCCGCGGGAATGAAGGAGCCCATCTGGGCCAGCAGCACCAGCAAGGCATTCTGACGAAGAAAGGTGCTCTTCCCTCCCATATTGGGACCAGTAATAATAGCAAAGCGAGCGTTATCGCTGTCCAGGTGCAGATCATTGGGGACGAAGCGGCTGCCGGGCAGGAAATGTTCCACCACCGGATGGCGCCCGCCCTTGATATCTATCCCCCGCTCCCGGTCTACCTCCGGACGGGTGTAATTATTTAAGAAAGCCTTTTCCGCCAGACAGCCCAAAACGTCCAGGCTGGCCACCTGTGCGGCAGTAGCCTGAATACGCGCCAGTTCACTGCCCAGCTGGGCTCGTATGCTTACGAATTCATCATATTCCAAACTGAAGAGCTTTTCCCTGGCTCCCAGAATTTTTTCTTCGTACTTCTTTAATTCTTCGGAAATGAATCGCTCCGTATTGACCAGGGTCTGTTTGCGGATATAATCGCCAGGTACCAGGTGAACATTGGATTTGCTGACTTCTATGTAATAGCCAAAAACCTTGTTAAACCCTACCTTAAGGTACTTCATTCCCGTACGTTGTTTTTCCCTGCTTTCGTATTCAACCAGCCATTCTGCACCGCGGGTGGACAAACTGCGCAATTCATCCACCTGCTGGTTATATCCTTCCCGAATAATCCCTCCTTCCCGCACAGTCAGGGGGGCATCCTCGGCAATGGTGGCAGCAATATAATCATGAACATCCTGCAATGTATCCATAGCAGCCAGCTTATTTAAAAGGGTGCTGTTACAGGCCTCCAGGTTGGCGGCTATTTCCGCTGCTCCCTGCAGGGAATATTGCAAAGCCAGAAGGTCCCGGGGAGTGGCTATGCCCGCCCCGATTTTGGCCGCCAGTCGCTCCAGATCATAGACGCCCCGCAATGATTCCCGCAGGCGGGAACGAAGTGTCAGGTCGTTTTTCATTTCCTCTACCGCATCCAGACGCTGGTTAATCTCTTCCGTATTGAGCAGCGGTTGTTCGATCCACTTGCGCAGCATGCGTTTGCCCATGGCAGTGCAGCAACAATCCAATACCCCCAGCAGAGAACCTTCCCGCCGATTCTCCCGCAGAGTGGCGGTTAACTCCAGGTTCCTCCTGGTAGACGCATCCATCTGCAGCCAGCTTCCCAACTGGTATACCCCCAGGCTGGTAAGGTGCTGCAGAGCCGTACGGTTGGTTTGCTCTAGAAAAAGAATAATAGCAGCGGCAGCACATATGCCTTCCGTATAGCCCTTTAAACCGAACCCATCCAGCGATTCCACCGCAAAGTGCTTTTGCAGGATCTTCCGGGCTTGCTCCAGGTTAAGACGGTAAGAAGCAATATCGTCTATAAGTGCTTTTCCGGCCCAAATGGGGGGCTCGTCCCCCTCCAGAATAGAAGTATCCTTTTCCAGCAACAGTTCAGCCGGGGCCAGGCGCATTATCTCGTCCTGGGCGCAAGTCTGGGCGGCTTCTCCGGACAACTCGCAAACCCGGAATTCTGCTGTGGAGATATCGATATAGGCTACTGCAGCCAATCTGTCGTTGCCGGTAAGAGCAGCCAGATAATTGTTACAGGATTCATCCAGCATTTCCGCTTCCAGGATAGTGCCGGGAGTTACTACCCGGGTGACCTCCCGGCGTACGATGCCCTTGGCCTGAGCCGGATCTTCCATTTGTTCGCAGATGGCCACCTTGAAACCACGACTCACCAGCCGGGCCAGATAGCTTTCCACGGAATGGTAAGGAACCCCGCACATGGGAATACGTTCCTCGCCTCCGCCTTCACGTCCGGTCAGTACAATATCCAGTTCCCGCGAGGCCAGTACGGCGTCTTCGAAGAACATTTCATAAAAGTCTCCCAGGCGGAAAAAGAGAATGGCATCCGGGTGCTCTTTTTTGATCTCCAGGTATTGTTCCATCATGGGTGTGTATCTGGTCAATTATGCACCCCCTGAAAAACATCCTAAAAAGAAAGACTCCGCCAGGGCGAGTCTTTCTTTTTAGCTGACAACATTTTTTCTTTTCAGGATCTACATGCAATGGCCTCCGCAGGAATCGCAGCCTGCAGAGCAATCTCCCCCGAAAACTGCCTGGTTCATGGCAAAGTAGACAGCTTGCATAAGATTATCAAACTTTTCCTGGGCCTGGATCAACTGTTGGACCAGCTGGTTGTTGTTCAGGCGCTGCTCCATAATATCCAGGTGGCTTTCCTCTTCTTTGGTTACCAGCAAGCCGTCCTCCAGTTTGTGGTTGATCTGGTTACGCGCATCCTGGTAGCGGACCACCAGATCATAAGCCTGCTGATCTGATGTCAGGCGCTCCTGCATTTCCTTGAGCTGTACAATTTCTTCTGAGTTGGCAATGGCTTCACCCAGCTCAAACGCTCTTTTAATTATCTCTTCAGTTGTCAAATGCTCTCCTCCTAAATCATTCTTTGCCGTCTGGCTGTAATTCGCCAAACAGGGAAAAAGTTCTTGCTTCCGTTATTGTAACATGTACCCGTTGGCCAATTAAATCATCTGGGCCAGAAAAGATGACAATATGGTTGCGGCGGGTTCTCCCGGTTAGTTTCTCCCGGTTGGTTTTGCTAACTCCCTCTACCAAAATTTCCTGTACCGTATTCTCCAACTGACGGTTTTTTTGGTCGGCGATAGCGTACTGCTGCTGGTTGAGCCGTTCCAGCCGCTCTTTTTTTTCCTCCAAACTTACCTGTTCCTCAAACCCGGCAGCCTTCGTACCACTGCGGACTGAGTACATGAAAGTAAAGGCGGCATCAAAATGAACCTTGTGTACCATATCCAGGGTGTCCATAAAGTCAGCCTCGGTTTCGCCGGGGAAACCCACGATGAGATCGCTGCTGATGGCTATATCAGGGACCCGGCTGCGTACCTTTTCCACCAGTTGCAGATATTGTTCCCGGGTATAGCCACGGTTCATTTTCTTAAGTATTTGGTTACTACCTGCTTGCAGTGGCATGTGAATATGCTCGCAGATTTTTCCCCCGCTGGCCAAAACATCAATCAGCCGGTCACTGACGTCCTTGGGGTGGGAGGTGGTAAAGCGGATGCGTTCAATCCCTTCCACCCGACTGAACATAAGCAAGAGATCAGCAAAATCAACCTTTTCCTCCAGCCCTTTGCCATAGGAATTAACGTTTTGCCCCAGGAGGGTGATTTCCTTATATCCTTGCCCGGCAATTTCCTCCACCTCATGCAACACGTCCTTAGGATGTCGGCTGCGTTCCCGCCCGCGGGTATAAGGAACAATGCAGTAGCTGCAGAAATTATCACAACCATACATGATATTTACAAAGGCGGAAATGCCAGGACGACGACGGGAGGGAAAAGGTTCGTATATACCGGTCGCTTTATCCCAGACCTGATGTACCGGGACCTTATCTTGCAGGGATTGTTCAATGAGGTTGGGCAGCTCATGCAGATTATGGGTACCAAATACCACATCTACCCGGGCCCGCTTCAGCTTTTCCCGAACCTCGGGAAGCTGGGCCATGCAGCCGCCGAAAGCAATCAGCAAATCCGGGTTTTTACGTTTCAGAGAAGCCACCTCTCCCAGTTTGCCAAAAACCTTGTTTTCTGCAGAATGGCGTACACTGCAGGTGTTGAAAAGAATCAAATCCGCCTCTTCCAGGGAGTTAGCTTCAACATAGCCCATACCTTCTACTAGCCCGGAGATAATTTCCGAATCACGAACATTCATCTGGCAGCCGTAGGTAAGGGTAAAATATTTTTTCCCCGTTCCTGCTATTCTGGGGTCAAGTGCCATAAATCCTGCCTCCGTTTTGTATTGCACTAACATCTTACCCCAAAAAAACCAGAAAAACAAAAGGCGGAATAAATCCGCCCTTGTACAAGAACACCCCTTTGGATCACTTATATAATCGCTGTTTTGTCTTGTAAAGCTGCCCGGCCGGTTAGGTTTGACTCCAGGGAAGCACATTTTCCTGCCCTGGAGTCCAGGGCAATTGCTAGTCGGCCTTTTGGCTAACTATTTAATATTTCCTCAATACTCTTCTTCAGTTCCGGAGCCATAATTCCTCCGGCGAACTTGGGTTCTCCGTTGATAACCGTAATCGGAAAAGGATACCCCATCTGCAACACCCGGTTTACCAGTGGGTAATCATTCAAACCGGTTTTGTCCGCATCTACAAACCGGACTACAACCTGCTGGCCGAATGTCTCTTCCAGGTCGGCGGCCAACTTGTTGGTTTCAGCTTCAAAATCAGCGCTGGTTCCACCGCAGCTCCCGGCTGCGGCTGAGGCACAACCCGCTCAACCGCCACCCGAGGGGGCAGTTCCCTGAAAAATCTCCACCAGAATCTGAGTCTCATCGCTCATATGATATCCCCCTTAGATTATCGAATCATTCGTAAAAACTCCCTGTTTACCATGGATAATAACAGTTAAAGGCCCAATTGGCAAGCGTTAAAGATCTACACCAATCGATGCTCGAAGATCATGCCAGAAAGGTCAGACTATTCTTATCGCATTGTTCCTCAGTAGTTTTTTTATCTTGTTCCTTTATTATGGCAACTTGCGATAGCGACTGCTTTAAAAAAAGCGGTGTGGTGAGCTGTCCGGTAAAAATCCCTTCAAAAGGCCAGGGACCGTCTGTTTCCAAAAGCAGTTGATGATTTCCTACCGCTCGACACAGATCCTGATCCCTTTGCCGGTAACAGATTTCTGGAGTTACCGATATAAAATGCCCCGCTGCCAGAATGGCGGCCACCGTTTTCGAATCCGCCTTGAGCCAGTGAAACTGGGCCCGGGGCACCATCTCTTCCTCCAAAACTTGCAGTGCCATAGCGGCCTGCTCATGGACGGCATGAAGACTCATGGGCAGATCCAGTTCCACAGCCAGACGGCAGAAATTGCGCAAAAGATCGGTATAAGCAGGCAACAGGCAGGGATTATCAGGTTCCCGGGTGTAATATGGCAAGCCCACCTCGCCAATAGCAGAAATACGGTGACGCTCCTGGCGTATGAGGCTGAAGATTTCTTCTTGCTCTACTGAGGGGGGGAGTTTTTGTTCGGGGTGATAGCCCAATGCAGCATGGACAAAACCAGGGAAACGCCCGCGCAGCTCCAGGGTCTGATAACACGAAGCCAGATCGGTGGAAACGGCCAGGACTCCGGTAACACCTTCCTTTTTCCACTGCTCGATTAGTCTTTCCAGTTTCTCGGGGGGATACTGATCCAGATGAATGTGACTGTCAAACAATACAGTTCACCCTTTCTTCAGGTTCACCCCCGAGTCTATTATATATCGTCAAATTTTGTCCAGGATACCGGTATAGGTTTCGAAGTCCGCAACATTATCCAGTTCCTTTTGCAGATTGTCTTCCATCTTTCGGGCCTCAATACTCATCTCCATATACAGGCGACGTTTTTGCTCAAACTCGCTGTTGCTGGCCAATAAAACCAGGTTTTCATGGACTTCCTGCAAAAGCTCCTGCACCTTGACAATAACATCCGCACTATGCAAAAGGACAACCCCCTGACGCCAATTTAAGCCTATTATCCCCGGGGATTGCTTTTCCATGCAGAGAGGGACGATTCTCGCCTTGCGTGCCAGGAAGGGGGGAGAAGCTGCCCCCGCTATTCTTTATTTGGCTAATGGAGCATTAATACTTACTGTCCGGGTTTGGTCGTTCCAACCCACCTCATTGCCCAGAGCCTGGCTGACAAAACGCAGGGGCACAAAGGTACGGTCATTATAAAGCAGGGGCGGAACATCCAGATTCACCGTCTGACCATTAATTGTGGCAGTACCAACATTAATCCTCATTATTATGATGGTAGTTCCTTTTTTTAAGGTAATGGTTTTGGTGGTGCCTTCCCATTCCACCTCTGCACCCAGACTCTCAAATATTGATCGCAAGGGCACCAGTGTACGGTCCTGGTACAACATAGGCGGCTCAGGCTGGGGATCCAGAGTATCAAGAGGTACGCCATTAATCAGTATTTTAATATCTTTTGCTATCATAGGCGGTTCCGGCTGAGGATCCAGGGCGTCAAGGGACGGAATGTTAATGGGTTTATCCATGTCAATCGGCCTCATAGGTGGTTCCGGCTGAGGATCCAGGGCGTCAAGGGGCGGAAGGTTAATGGGTTTCTCGATGTCGATTGGCCTCATAGGTGGTTCCGGCTGAGGATCCAGGGTGTCAAGGGGCGGGATGTTAGCGGAGTTATCGATGTTAATTGGCCTCATAGGCGGTTCCGGCTGAGGATCTAAAGCTAATAGTGTTTCATTGGGCAAGAGAAAAAAGCACGTTAACAGAAAAAGAAACATGGTAACCGGAATAAGTCTGACCTTCACAATAATGCCCCCCATAACCGTAATTTTATTGCCAATATTATAACATTTATATGAAGATTTTCTCAGTTTATTGAAATTCATCCCAGTAAGGCATTTGCCGCTGATTCATCATAATTACCATTAATTCTAAAGCGGGATCCTAAACCCAAACGTGACGGCCGTCAGTAATAAAAGATACCCCGCGTTCGGCCAGATATTCTGAAATTTTGGGGAAATTTTCTTTAGCGTTCATACCTTAATTCAATCCAGACCATCTTTTTACAGTAATAATCCACTGCAAAAAGTAAAATGTCCTTCTTGGGATGCGTGAATATTCCATTCGGGGACAGGCTCTCAAGTTACAACTGGTATGATCCCAGTCTCATAACGGAATTTTTCAGCAACCGCTTCTATATCATCTTGCCGGGAGAGTCCGTGTAAGAGCTTTAAATCGCTCTGTTTTTTCTGTGTACCATAGGTAAAACAAATATACTCATTATCTATCGTGATTGCCAATAAACGTATTCCATCACAATTGTATTTGTATACTTTATTCCCGGCTAGAATGCCAAAAATGGATACAATCACGGTAACTGCTTGGTTACTCCCCGGGAAATTTGCATCATCTTCACTGCTCAAAACTGTCCCCGCAGGAATACATAAAACAGCATTTTCCGTAATTAGTCCAGCCATTTTCAGCCTTTGCAGTTGACGGTGCAAAAACCCGGCAATTATAAGCGTTGTTACTACCGCAAGAACAAGCAAGATATAACTTTGAACAATAAGCAGATAACAGCAAAAGGCTATTCCTGTAATCAAGGCAGCACCCAATAGAATTGCTCTTTGGTTGAGTTGCTGCATAGATTGACCTTCCTTTCCAATATGGTTGGAGTTGAGCTTAAGCCCCCGGGAAAATCGGTGAGGAGCTTAAGCTTCAACTCGGTCAATTAAGCTGTGCTCATTACGCCATATAGGGAGGATCAGCTGGCAAGGGTGCAACGGCTGTGGCAAAAGGTACACTTCCGAAAAGCTCCCCGAATAGATAATCAAAGAGCTTATCCAGCAGGTCAGGTTTTAAGTTGATGCTGATCTGATACGCTTCAGTTTCGCCATCAGCACCGGCAGTGGTAGTTGTCCAGCTGATGACCGGCCAGGCGGAAACATCCAGGCTGCTGGTGATGCTGCTTTGGCTGGTCAATTCATATAACCCCTGGGCAGCAGCCATATCGATTTCCACTACCTGGGCTACTCCCATACCGAAGATTTCTTCCAGATATTTTTGGATGATATCGGACTTGGCGAAATCCGTCATGGTGTATTTCAGGGCATCTTTGCCTTGGCCCCACTTGACCAGGCTGGTATCCGGAACCAGATCCTGCAGCCATTTAGCTATGGGAGTGTTGAGGTTTTCCTGCACCACTTTGTTGTTCAGGGCTTTTTGGAAGAAGCTGCCGGCAATCGCCTTCATGCCCATGGCTGTCAAATCGGCAGCGGTGGCGGTGATGGCTGCATAAAGGTCGATCTTGCCGTCCCGATCCAGGTTGTCATACAGGTTTTTGGCGATTTTCCAGATCAAAAAGCCTCCTACTACCACACAGACCTGTTTGAAATCCACTTTTTTGCCCATCTTTTCATCAAAAGCATTGCTGATCAGGTTGTCAAAGGCGGCATTGATGTTTTTTCCGGTCTCCAACTGCTCCCAATCAAACTTCTCTCCCCAAACCAGCTGGTCTATGACTTCGCCCAGGAAGGATGCGAAGATATCCTTGGCCGGAGAGAGGATGGCATCGGCTGTGCTGCCGTAATAAGTGCTGATCAGATAGGAAAAGGCCTGGTCGCCAAACCATTTGATCCACTCGGCATAGTAGATCATTTTATCAAGCTCATCAGCGATCTGGTTATATTCTGCGGCGTCTCTGGTGTAATAGATAATGGCGTCCTGACAGATGCGCTTGTTAATCAGACGCAGTTCGGCCCTGGACATCCTCTGGCCATTCTCCCGCAGCACCCGGGCAATTTCCGGGCTGATCCCGCCTACTCGGCTGACGATGCGTTTCATCTTGGCAAATTCTTCTTCCCAGCCGTCCATAGGTCCGGGACCTCCGCCCAGCAAACGAACCGGCAGGTCGAGTGTATATTCCTTGTCCCCATGGGTACAGGAAACCGGCAGGGTAACATAGTAAGGCCTACCCTCCTCTTCAACCAGGGCTTCCTGAGGCGCAAATTGGTATTCCTTCAGATTGCTGACTATTTCCCCTATGTTATATTGGAATCTTTCCACCAGATGGCGGGTACGTTCATCGGTTTCCTGGATGCGGTCAAATACCGGGGTAAATTCATCCGGTTCCATGACCCGCACCCGGCGCCGGTCATTTTCATCCACTTCCGGTACGGCAAATTCCACCACAAAACGGGTAGGCAGTACATCACCATACTCATCGGTAGCTTCATCGTCAAAGGTTCCCACCCGGGCATAACCATTTTCATCAAACTCCAACTCGCCGACCGAGAGCCCCTCGGGATAAAGTTCAATCTGGACGCTGCTTTCCGCCAATTCTTGCTCGTTTTCGGCCCGTATCCCGACAAAGGCGGTCTGCTTGTGGGCTTTATGGGCTTCCGGTGCGGCGCTGTTGTTTTGCACCTTGAGGATATACTGGTTTTCCTCAATTTCCTCTAGCGTACAGCTGAAGGGAGCAGCTTCATCAGGGTCACATTGGACGGAGGTGGGCTTCTCCATGAAATCATTGAGCAGGAGCAAAGTCTCGTAACTGCCTTCATCCCCCAGGAGCATGGGAATAGTCATGGTAAGATAATTGCCCTGCTCGGGGAAGGTGATGTAAGGTTTGCCCACCAGCCGGAAGGTAACATTGTTCTGTAAGGAACCTGTTTCACTGGTATACTTGATGCTGACCACACCTTCACCCGGGTTGGGGGTGCCCGGTACCGTCTGGGCGGAAACCAATGCGCCCATATAGTTATCCACCATCTGGCAGCCTTCTACCGATAAATTCTCCCCGGAGAAAATATCTATGGAAGCGGTCAGATCAGGCCGGTCAATTTCATCCCCTTCGGGGGTTATCTCCACTATCCGGGCATAAACACTTACCGGCTGGCGGTCATAGCGGATGGCATCGCCGAAGTCTTTGCGCAGACACATCTTATAACGGCTTTTCCGGCCTTTGTTCTCGCTGCCGCTTCCAGCACCGGCCATCGCTGCCCCAATACCCAGAATGGAAATAGCCAGTGCCTCGGGAAGGGGCACCGAGGTTTCACCTTTATCCTTATCAGCCCGGGTATCCACCTGGCCTGTTACTGCTCCGGCCGCTCCGTCAATTTGGCCCAGTTTGACACTGGTTACCTTGAACCACACATTGGCCTGGTTATTGGCATTCTCTTTCTCGGATACCTCTGGTACGTCCTGGTTGGCCCTTTCCAGTTTTTCCTTATAGCTCCCCCGGGGATTCAGGTAAATCCGCAAAAAGCCGTCATCACCCACATACCAGTTAATTCTGCCATCCACACTGTCCTGCAGAGTATATTCACCTGTAAAGGTCATGTTGTTTAAAACACTACCTGGTTCCAAGAATTCCTTTGATCCCCGGCCAGCGGCAGTGCCCGCTGCTTCATAGGCCAGATCAAAGCGGGCTCCTCCCAGGCTTGTTTTTTCAATAGAATAGATCACATTGTTGAAACTCAAAGTTATAGAGGCATCCCATTCCCAAACATTTTCGTCTTTGCT
>CAZLYH010000013.1:0-3758 GCA_964563775.1 uncultured Syntrophomonadaceae bacterium
GGGCCGTTAACTCAGTGGGAGAGTGCTTCCTTGACGCGGAAGAAGTCATAAGTTCGAATCTTATACGGCCCACCATATAAGCATTTAAAAAGCCCGATAAATCGGGCTTTTTTCATTCAGCAGGTTTTTCGTGAGGCTATGGCTGGTAAAATAAGAATCCCAATATATCCGCATATATCTATTTGGTTGGGTGCATGTGAGGTACAAAGCGAGGTACAAAAATAGCGGGCAAAAAGCCCGCTATTTTGGCGCATTCCCCTATTATTTGCTTTTGCCCTGGGTTGAATGGTGGCGTACGCCAAATATGTGAGGAATAATGGTAAATACAATAAGTACATCAAAAATGAACTTTCCGCAATTCGATATCCATCACCATACCCCAAATACCCGGCACGAACTCGGCGATGTGCAAAAAATTGCACTAGGCTCGGGCAAAGCCTTCGGGGATAGCTGCGCAGTAGCGGGATAGAAGGCTACTCAATTAATTGGTAGTCTTGGAGCAACACCAAGTTCTTTTTATTGCGATATACTACATTTTGCGCAAAAGTAATAAAAATAGTGAAATTGATTTATTATTCACTAAAATATTGCTCTTCCGTGATAAATATATTACAATTGAGAAAATAATAATAAGGTGGAGGGCTAGTAATGGCAATCGCCAAGGTAACATCGAAGGGACAGATGCTTATTCCGGTCGAGTACCGCAGAAAATTTGGTATAGATACACCCGGGCAGGTCGTAGTTACCGAAAAAGAAGGCCACCTGATTATTTTGCCATTGCCTGAGGACCCCATAGGTGGGGCGCGGGGAATATTGCAAGCGAAAAAGCCTTTAAGCGCCGCCCAGAGGGACTACAAGGAGTCGGAATTAGCCATGGAGGATAACGGCCATGACTAAGAAGTATGTCTTTGACTCTTATGCTGTACTCTGTTATTTACAGGACGAACCCGGGGCGGACACCGTTTACCGCTTGCTGATGGAGGCGGATAACAACCAGAGTCAGTTGATTATGACTTGGGTTAATGCCGGGGAAGTGTATTATCGGATATGGCGTGAATATGGCAAACAAGACGCTGAAAAAGCCTTGAGTCTGCTGATGTCCTGGCCAATCGATTTTCTAGCGGGTGATGAGCACTTAACCCTGGCAGCCGCAGCAGTTAAGGCGGAACACAGATTATCCTATGCTGACGCATTCGCTATAGCTGCAGCTCAAAGAAACAGTTCAGCAATAGTGACCGGCGATCCAGAAATACTCCAGGCCAAAGCCAGGCTCGGTTTTGATTTGCTCTGGCTGCCCGAGGTACAGTGCTGACCATCGTTACAATCATTTCCGTATTTTGAAATCCTAGTTTTATTTCATCCCTGCTTTGTCAGGTAATAGGCGCAAAAGGGTACAAACCGCCCGTTATCAAATACGTGGAGGCTGCACCTTCGCAGACGTTCCAGATCCAGGTTTCCGGCGTCCTGAAAGGCCATGGCTGTTATTGTAAAGCTGTGTGAACGAACCCGGCTCAGGAAACCATCAAGGGTTTCCAGGTCGGTTTCACTTTCTTGTTCATTAACCGTGCCGGAAGCTATGCCTTCGATCTTTGGGCGCTGCCATTTTCGCGCTACAAATGAGCGGTTTTGCGCAGCTGTTGTAGTTTCACAACAGCTGCTGTTTGCTTTATGCAACGGATGCAGAGTCTGGTCTTGCATTACAATATAGTCACCATGGAATCCGCACATTGGATGGTCGCAGCGGGATGGCAGCAGAGAATCTCGTTGAACCAGCGTCCCAGCCTGTTCTTCGATAGCCGCAAGTAATTCATCCAGTGTAAAACGCTGGCTGTCTGAAGGTGTTGACGGAATTCGTCCAAAATAACTGACCGGCTGAAAATGTACACCGCGGACGGCAGGAGCTTGTGAGACGCCAAAGCGGATTATGTTCCCAATATCCTGAGTATTGACCTGCGGTACGATGGTCGGTACAAGTGTTACCCCAAGATTATAACGCGAACAGTTTTCGATTGCTCTCCGTTTTATATTGAGCAAATCCTGGCCGCGCAGTACGCGATGAATGGCATCATCAGTGCCGTCAAACTGCATAAAGACAAAGGACAGACCGGCTTCGGCGAGGCTTTTAACGTATTCTGTATCTTCCGCCAGGCGTATGCCGTTTGTATTCAGCTGAACATATTGGCAGCCTGCTTCTTTGGCGGCGGTAACAATTTGAGGTAAATCGTCACGTACGGTCGGTTCTCCGCCGCTCAGCTGCACCAATGTTTGGCCTGGCTCAGCAAGGGCATGCAGACGGTCGCGTACAGTTTCGAAAGGTGTATCTTCGCCAATTCCACCTTCAGCAAAGCAAAAAGAACAATGCAGGTTACAACGCTTGGTTACTTCCAGTAAAACACAGCAGGTGCTTTGCCGGTGCTCAGGACATAAACCGCAGGCATGAGGACAATTTTCGTTCTCACCTGCTGCAATCGGGGAGAGATCCCCTCGCCATAATTCCATATTGCGCAGTCCCCGCCATATGACTGCAGAGAAGTGACCGTGTTGCGGACAGGTTTTTTCAAGGTAAACCTTCTTATCGTAAGCGACATGTACTGCCGGTATTCTTCGCAAGCAGACAGGACATACACTATATGTTTGTCTCAGAATTTTACGCACTATTATCCTCGGATTTCTGGCTTTCGTTATCGAAGAAAAAGCCGATAGATGGTTTCCACAGTGACTGGCGGCAATCATTTTTCATGGGGGGAATTCAGATTAGCCGTAATTTCTTTCGACAGCATAAGTTATAAGCAGAAGTAGGCTCTTGTACCTAATCCGGGTAATATGGGCAATCGTTTTTAATGCACTTGTCATTATTGGCAAATTGGCTGCATATATATCTGCTTTGACCGGAATCAGGAAAGCAGCCAAAATGTTTTTTGGCTGTCTCAATCGCAACCATTGAGTCTCTTTTACAGCAACGAGGGCCTCCAAGCCGACTGATAGCTGTTAAAGCCAGTGCAGTCATATAGTTGGCTTTCCCCCTGTCTTCCTTCGAATATGGTGTTACCTGGTGAATGATGGAATAGGCAATGCCAACACCAATACAGGCTCCGCAGGCTCCATGTGTTCCGCATATTCCGCCAAATACCGCTTTACCTCGGGAGATAGCCTCCTTAATTACAGAACTGTCCTTGTTAGCACTGCTGTTGCCATAGGCTGTAACCAAAACAGCCGGGACAATACTATGATATTCCGGTCCATGCATATGCAGCCTTGGTAAATCAAAAATTTTTAATGCCAATTCGATTGGATCGGTAAGATGGCTGTTATTGCACTCCAACTCAACAAATTCCAGTATGTCTTTACTGTGGCATTCATCGCAGACATAATGCCCGTCCGGACAAAAGACATGAGTAATGTCTTCCTGGCCGCAGTAAAAACATTTAGCCCGCAACGGTTTGTCGGGAAGACAAAACAACTCCCGACCGCAAACCATACAGCCAGAAATATTATCAGTATTTGAGCAACAACAAGCGTCCTTTTTTATTTGATCACCCCCGAAATGAACTTTCCTACTGCCGTTGGTTGGGGTTAAGCTAGAAAATCATGTAACAATGCCAACACCTTTTCCGGTTCCTGCTCTGTGAACCCGTGGCCGGATCCGGGAATAACCTCCAGGCGTGCCTGGGGGATAAGATCAGCCAGCAGGCGGGAATTCTCCGGATTTATCATTTTGTCTTGATCACCGGTGATTACCAGCGTGGGAGCCTGAATCT
>CAZLYH010000013.1:3858-38136 GCA_964563775.1 uncultured Syntrophomonadaceae bacterium
GATGGAGTCCCTTTTTGAAATTATGTTCCACAGGTGTTCCAAAATACAACACTCGTTGACAACAAAAAAATGGCGATAAGGGAGTTTCTATCCTATTTAAGGCGTTGGCTCCCAAATTGAACCAGCAATTAACTGACTATCCCCCATTTCATACGGCGAATACTAATCTCGAAAGGAGGTGTAAAAATGGGTAATAATGACAGGAGCCGTCAGAATAACCGTAGGGACAATGACCGGATTGATAACCGACAGGACAACCAGAGAGATAACAATAGGCTCAACGACGATATTCGCAATAATCGTCTTGATAACAACCGGAACAACCGCGACAATAACCGCGACAACAATCGCGACAACAATTAGTTTTCCACTGAGGTGGCTGGTTGCCACCTCAACTTTTTCCTTGGTTAGTGTTTGGAAAAAGTGTTTCCCTTTATACTCTAAAAATGTGGGTTTTATCGGTGAATGCTAAAAAATAAGAAAAGTACAGTTTAAAAACAACGCCGCGATGGAAAAATACATCCTTGAATGCAGTATTTTCTTGCCGGAGGGGTCTGAATAATGAATTTTGGCCCAACATATAATAAATTAACTCTTCACAGGAGGCCATTGTCATCATGGATCAAGAGTATACCATCATTACCGCTGGAGATAGTTTCATTCAGGAATTTGACCGGCGTATGGAATGGATAAAACAAAGGGGATATCGTTTAAGCACTGATAGCCACCATATTGAAAGCGCTGGCTTAAACTGTATATCACTGCAAATCAATGGTTGCAGTAGAGGTGGCGTTTTTCGTGATGACGACATTGTTTATATTTTCCGGCACCAGCTTTCAGAAATTCTGGCCGAACATATCCTCAATGACTGGGAAAATCAGGTCATATGGCGGGAGATCACCCGAAGCTGTCGCAATCTCAGCGCCGACGATCGCCAGACAATTTACAGAAAGTCCAGCCATTTCTTAAAGAAATGTCATGATAGTGAGAGTTTAAACCTGTTAATGAATTACGGCCGCAAAAACCGTATTGCCCATCGGCTCTTCATGCACTTGGAAGAAAGCTTTAAACTGGTGGTAGAAGGCTTCATAAATTTCTGCATGCGTGATTATCTCACAGAAGTAAAATTTTCCGTTGAAGTTGCCCGGGAGGAATTACGCAATGAAAAAGAATACAGCGATTTCGTGAATCTTCTTCGTTATTTCGTCGATAGTCAGATTCCCAGAATGCATGAGGTAAACTTGATGATTGGCGATAATGGAGTGTTTTACCTTTGGGATGGAGAAGGAACTAAAATTGAAGAAAACTATATGAGTTATTATTTGGAAGATATGCTCTTGGATGAAATTGACCTTGATGATGTGCTAATCAGCATTTTAATTACAATAGCTCCCCGCCGAATTATTCTCCACAATATCGGCAAGCTGCCCCAAAGTGAACCAGTAGAGATGATCCGCAGTGTATTTAAGGAAAAGATCATTGAATGCCAGGGTTGTGAACGTTGTTACGGGCATGCGCCTGGAACTGACTGCAAACAACGGAGTTAGCTCTTTCTATAATCCTCGTCCTTGCCTGCCTGTTATCCTGCCTGATTGCTTGTCTACACAAAATCTGCTATATTCTTTAAGAAATTGTTTTTAGCATTGGTGATAATATGCTGGTTAAAATAATATCCATTCCATTGATTGGCGCTTTAATAGGCTACTTAACCAATGTGGTAGCCATTAAAATGCTTTTCTGGCCACGTCAGCCGATTAATCTTTTTTTCTTTCAACTGTACGGGCTGCTTCCCAAACGGCAAGCGGACATTGCCACCAGCCTGGGAGAACTGGTAGAAAACCAGCTGCTGAGCATGGACGACCTGTTTGCGAAGATTGACACCCCGGAAGTCAAGGAAGAGATCGTTAACCGCCTGGTCAGTCTGTTAAAAGACCGGCTGGCTACTATGCTGCCTCGTATCGTCCCAGCCCGGGTTACGCAGATAATAAGCGATGCACTGGAGAAGGTACTTCGCCAGGAGGCAGGGGAGATCTTCCGTCAGGCCTTGGAATGGGGACGTGACTATCTTACCGGCGAGGTGCAAATTCGCAAGATCGTGGAAGATAAAGTAAATGCCTACGATCTCAATGAGTTGGAAGACATGATCCGGGGGATATCCTCGCCGGAACTGCGCTTTATAGAGATTCTCGGAGGAGTCCTGGGCTTTATGATTGGCCTGGTGCAACTGGCAATCAATATTTTCATCCCGGGGTAAGTCGGGTTAATTGCAGGAGGAATGAATTATGGTTCGTATTAAACTGAAAAATGGGGCGGAAAGAGAGTATGCTGAAGGGACTACTCTTATGCAAATCGCTGCGGATATTAGCTCCAAGGTGGCCAAACATTCGCAGATAGCCATTTTTAATGACCGTATCACCGACTTGAATACTCCGTTGACCGGGGATGGCACCCTGGAGTTTCTTGATGCCAGTGATGAACGGGTTTTGGATATTTACCGGCACTCCTCGGCACATGTGATGGCTCAGGCGGTTAAGCGCCTGTGGCCGGAAGCCAGTCTGGCTATTGGACCACCCATTGAGAAGGGCTTTTATTATGATTTTGATAGCGATCACACTTTCACGCCGGAGGATTTCTCAGCCATTGAGGCGGAAATGGACCGTATAATAAAGGCGGACTATCCGATTGTACGCAGTGAAATAAGCCGGGAAGAGGCCATTGAGCTTTTTCGTCAGGCTAAAGAAGCCTACAAGGTGGAATTAATCCGGGATCTTCCCGAAGATGCTACCATTAGCATCTACCGCCAGGGAGAGTTTGTCGACCTGTGTGCCGGACCGCACCTGCCGTCTACGGGACGTCTTAAGAACATTAAGCTGATGAGTGTTGCGGGTGCCTATTGGCGGGGCAGTGAGAAGAATCCCATGCTGCAGAGAATCTATGCTACTTCTTTTCCCAAAAAGGCGGCCTTGGATGACTACCTGCACAAGCTGGAAGAAGCCAAAAAGAGGGACCATCGACGGCTGGGCAAGGAATTGGGGCTTTTTGTGTTATTGGACGAAGGGCCGGGGTTCCCGTTCTTCCTGCCGAAAGGTATGATCCTGCGCAATGAACTGGAGAATTTCTGGAGAGAGGAACACCGCAAGGCCGGATACCAGGAAATTAGAACGCCCATTATCCTGAACCGCGAGCTGTGGGAACGTTCCGGGCATTGGGATCATTACAAAGATAACATGTACTTTACCCAAATTGATGAACAGGATTATGCCATTAAACCCATGAATTGCCCGGGTGGAATCCTGGTCTATAAACAGAGCATTCATAGCTACCGGGATTTGCCTTTGCGGTTAGGAGAACTGGGTCTGGTTCACCGCCATGAGAAATCAGGTGTTCTGCATGGACTAATGCGGGTCAGGAATTTTACTCAGGATGATGCCCACATCTTCATGCTGCCTGAGCAGATCAACGAGGAAATCAAGGGTGTAATCGATTTGGTGGACAAGTTCTATAGCTTGTTCGGCTTCAAGTATTTCGTTGAACTCTCCACCCGTCCGGAAAATTCGATGGGAACCCAGGAGATGTGGGAGCGGGCCACCAATGCCTTGACTTTGGCCTTGGATGAGAAGGGTATGAAGTACAAGATAAATGAAGGGGATGGCGCCTTTTATGGGCCCAAGATAGATTTTCACCTGCAGGATTCCCTGGATCGCACCTGGCAGTGCGGAACCATCCAATTGGATTTCCAGATGCCGGAGTTGTTTGAATTAACTTATGTTGGGGAAGACGGCGAAAAGCACCGCCCGGTAATGATTCATCGGGTTATTTACGGTAGTGTCGAACGTTTTATCGGCATCCTGACCGAGCACTTCGGCGGGGCATTCCCGGCCTGGCTGGCGCCGGTGCAGGTTCGGGTTTTAGCAATTACCGAGCGGGTTCATGACTATGCCCGCCAGGTGGTTGCGGAGCTGGAAACGTCTGGGATCAGAGTCGAAAGCGACCTGCGCAGTGAGAAGATTGGGTATAAGATTCGCGAAGGACAACTGCAAAAAATCCCCTACCTGCTGGTTGTGGGAGACCAGGAGGCTCTGGAGGGTAATGTAGCAGTGCGTCAGCGGGCGCGGGGAGATTTGGGCAAAATGCCCCGCAATGAATTTTTACAACTGTTGCAGGAGGAGATTGAAAGCAAAGCCTTGTAGTAAACCAGAATCCCGGGAGAAAAAGGAAACACAGAGATTGCTTACGGGCTGAAGGTATGCTATACTCAATTTTGGACTAAGAAGGAGCTGTGCTTCTCACCTTACAACCCCGGTTCGTAAGGTTAATACCCGCAGTTCTTTTGCTTGGGTGACCGGGCAAACGATCAGGTGATGGGAAGGAAGCGAGTCTTAGTGACTCGCTTTTATTATTTCAGGAGGTGAAATTCTTATCAGTAAGGATTGGCGAATCAACGAGGAAATCAGGGCACGAGAAGTCCGGTTGGTAAGTGATGACGGCGAACAGCTGGGAATTGTGCCGCTGAGGCAGGCTCTGGAGATGTCTCTGGAAAAAGGCCTGGACCTGGTCGAAGTTGCTCCTTCCGCCCAGCCGCCGGTTTGTCGGCTAATGGATTACGGCAAGTATAAGTTTGAACAGAACAAAAGAGAAAAGGATGCCCGTAAAAAGCAACGCATTATAACTATAAAAGAAGTAAAAATGCGTCCCAATATCGAAGAACATGATTTTCAGGTTAAAATTAAAAACGCGCGCAAGTTTCTGAGCGGTGGAGACAAGGTGAAGTTAACCATCATGTTCCGTGGCCGGGAGATTACCCATCCCGAACTGGGAGAAAAGCTCTCTCTCAAGGCGGTAGAAGCGCTGGCAGACATTGCCACTATTGAGAAGGCTCCCAAGGTGGAAGGCCGGAACATGGTTACCGTACTGCTGCCCAGATTAGATACTGAAAAGGACAAGAAGGAGGAAGACTGATGCCCAAGATGAAGACCCACCGGGGAGCAGCCAAGCGACTCAAAAAAACCGGTACTGGTAAAATAAAAAGATCCAAAGCCTATGCCAGCCACCTTCTGGGCCATAAGAGCCCCAAAAGAAAGCGCAACCTGCGCAAGTCGGGCCTGGTGAGCGAGGCGGAAACCAAGCGGATTTCCAAACTTATTCCCTATTAGATTGTGGTGAAACAGGAGGTACTAGCAAATGCCGAGAGTAAAACGTGGTGTGACTACACACAGAAGACATAAAAAGATTCTTAAGATGGCCAAGGGGTATAGGGGAAGCAAGTCCAAGCTTTACCGGGTAGCCAACCAACAAGTGATGAAATCAGGCCAGTATGCCTACATTCACCGCCGCCTGAAAAAAAGAGACTTCCGCAGGCTATGGATTGCCAGGATTAACGCCGCCGCCCGGGACAATGGCACCACCTACAGCCGCATGATGTATGGGCTCAAGGTGGCCGGGGTGGATATCAATCGCAAACTGCTTGCCGAACTGGCCGTGAGTGACCCCCGGGGATTCACCGAACTGGCTGAACTGGCCAAGAAAAACGCCCAGAACTAAATGCGATATATGTAAAAGTATGGTTGTTACAGCCATACTTTTTATTTGTAGCGCTTTATTTTACCAGGGAGTCGGAACAATGAAACATATTGCATCACGGGACAACCATATAATCAAAGATAGCTTGAAGCTCAAGCAGAAAAAATACCGTTTGTTGCAGGGCTGTTTTCTGGTGGAAGGAAAAAAGAGTCTGGAAGAGGCTTTCTCCTCCGGGCACGAAGTGGCGCGGGTATTTGTATCGGAAGAACTCAGCCCGGACGTAAGCTGGCCCGTTACGCAATGTCAAACCACGCAGTGGTTCACAGTTCCCGCCAAGATTATTCATCTGCTAAGCGATACCGCTAACCCGCAGGGAGTGGTGGCAGTAGTGAAAGCCCCTGAATGGGATTGGCATTACGTGCTGGAATCTGCAGAAATTGTACTTTTGCTTGACCAGATGGCAGATCCGGGGAATTTGGGAACCATAATCCGTACCGCCTGGGCCTTTGATGTCACCGCCATATTACTTACCGAGGGCAGTGCGGACCCTTTTAATCCCAAGGTGGTCCGCTCTACCATGGGGGGTATTCTTCATGTTCCCATATTCCCGGAGATAAGTGAAGGACAGTTGCTAACCCTTCGGGAGGCCGGTTTTACCTTTTATGCGGCTCGCCCGGATACAGAGAACGATCTTTTCTCCACCCGTTTTTCTCGGCGGACCGTTCTGGTCATTGGCAACGAAGCCCGGGGGATTAGCCCCTGGATCCAGAAACTCTGCGATGTATCCTTTTCCATTCCCATTAATCCAGGAGTTGATTCTTTAAATGCTGCCGTGGCCTGTGCTATAATAACCGTAGAGGCCTCCCGGCAGCGAAGCCGCGGTTTCTTGTCTTAGACCCCCCGCTATGTTATAATTGGTATCAGTTCAGCCCGAGACCTGAACGGAAGGGTGGACTTTACATGGTCAACCAGGCGGATAACCTCTGGAAACTCTTCGAAACATCTGGCTGTATTATATATTATCTTCTTTATAAGATGCTGATTACTCAATAGGGGAAAGGCGAGGAACAGGACAAGTAGCTTACCAGAAAGCTCTCCAGGGAGGCTGTGCCGGGGATTGCAAGCACGGTTAGGGTGGAAGGTAAGTGAATTCACCTGGGAGCTGGAGATTGAATTCTAGTAGGTCTTACCGGTAGCCACCGTTAACGGCACAGAGTGAACCGGTTATCATATTGAGTCGGTTAACCAGGGTGGTACCGCGGAATATAGCTTTCGTCCCTAAGGGGAGGAAGGTTTTTTATTTTTCTGCTGGGAGGAAGTGAACGGGTAAAATGCTGGACAAACTGAGGCAAATCGAAGTGCAGGCCCGTGAGAGCTTGCAGGCCGCAGGCAGCACGGAAGAAATCAACCAGTTGCGCACCCGCATACTGGGAAGAAAGGGCGAAATTACAGCACTGCTAAGGGGTTTAAAAGACCTGGACGAAAAACAACGGGCAGAAGTAGGACAGGTAGCCAACCAGGTGAAAGAAAACCTGGATAAGGCTATCACCGGAAGAATCAACTTTTTTAAGGACCAGGAACTGGAGAATCGTCTGGGGCGGGAAGTCATTGATGTTACTTTGCCCGGGCTGCCCTTTCCGCCAGGAGGCTTGCACCCCTTAAGCCGGATTATGGGCGATATCAGGGAAATATTTACCGGCCTGGGGTTTTCCGTAGCCGAGGGGCCGGAGATTGAATGCGATTACTACAACTTTGAGGCACTGAATATTCCTCGGGACCATCCCGCCCGGGATATGCAAGACTCCTTTTACGTAAACGAGGAAGTATTGCTGCGTACCCATACCTCGCCGGTGCAGGTCAGGACCATGGAAAGAATGGCACCGCAGCTGCCGGTTAAAATTATTGTTCCGGGGAAGGTCTATCGTCGCGACGACGATGCAACCCATTCACCCATGTTTCAGCAGGTAGAGGGCCTGCTTATCGATGAGCATATTACCTTCGGCAACTTGAAAGGAATTTTGATGCTCTTTGCTCACCGGATGTTTGGAGAAGAAGTGCGGGTCCGTTACCGGCCCAGCTTTTTCCCCTTTACCGAGCCCAGTGCGGAAATGGATATTTCCTGCGTAAACTGCGGCGGAGAAGGCTGTCGGGTATGCAGTCATACCGGGTGGCTGGAAATTCTGGGTGCGGGCATGGTACATCCCCGGGTGCTGCAGTATGGCGGTTATGACCCGGAGAAGGTCACTGGATTTGCGTTTGGAATGGGTGTAGAGCGCATCGCCATGCTCAAGTATGGAATTAACGACTTGCGTCTCTTTTTTGATAATGACCAGCGTTTCTTAAAACAGTTCTAGGGAGTTGAAGGCATGGGAGTTTCACTTAAGTGGCTTAAACAATATGTGGATAGTAACTGGACGGCCGATGAACTGGCCTATCGGCTTACAATGGCCGGCATAGCGGTGGAAGGAGTAGAGGAACAAGGGGAGGACCAGATTCTGGACCTGGATTTAACCCCTAACCGCGGGGATTGTCTGGGACTGATCAACCTGGCCCGGGAAGTGGCAGCCTTAAACGGCAACAAAGTCCGCATTCCAGAGATAAATATAAAAGAAAGCCGGAAAGAAATCGGTGACTACATAACAGTGGAAATCCCGGCAGCAGAACTGTGTCATCGTTATGCCGCCCGCCTGATTAAGGGAGTGCGGGTAGGACCTTCTCCGGCCTGGATGCAGGAAGCCCTGCTGGCTTCCGGAGTACGGCCTATCAATAATATCGTGGATGTAACCAACTATGTCATGCTGGAATCCAATCAACCGCTGCATGCTTTTGACTATCAGCTTCTCTCTGGAAAGGACAAGCGTATCGTAGTCCGCCGGGCTTATTCGGGTGAAGTTTTGACCACCCTGGACGAGGTGGAGCGTAAACTGGATGAGGATATGCTCTTGATTACAGATGGCGAACGGGCGGTGGCTCTGGCTGGAGTCATGGGTGGCATGAATACGGAAATAAACGATGATACCCGGGATGTTTTGCTGGAATCCGCCTGGTTCCTGGGTCCTAACATTCGCAGAACATCACGTCGCCTGGGATTGCGCAGCGATGCCTCAGCCCGTTTTGAAAAAGGAACCGATATTGAAGGGGTTCTTTATGCAGTTGATCGGGCCGCAGCTCTGATGGCGGAACTGGCCGGGGGGGAAGTTGTTCGGGGGGTTTTTGATGCTTATCCTCACCCTCATAAGAAGCGCCAGGCCAACCTCAGGCCAGAGCGGGTCAATCAGGTGCTGGGGACCGAACTTACTACCCAGGAAATCCGGGACTTCCTGGATCGCCTGCAACTTAAGCACCGGGCGCGCAAGGGTCAGCTGGTAGTGGATATCCCTTCCTATCGGCCCGATATCGAGCTGGAAGTGGACTTGATTGAAGAAGTGGCCCGCCTGTACGGCTATGACCGTATCCCCGCTACCCTCCCGCAAGGGGATACTACTTGGGGAGGACTGGATCCTTATCAGCGGTTTCGGGAAGAAGTGCGGGAAATTCTGGCGGCAAATCTGCATGAGGTTATCAACTACAGTTTTATCAATCCGGATGCCTTTGATCGGTTGCGTCTGCCCCCGGAACATGAATGCCGTAAAGTAGTCTGTATTGCCAATCCCCTCTCCGAGGAGCAAAGTGTGATGCGTACCCTGCTGCTTCCTGGTCTGCTGGGCAACGTGGGCATTAACCTGGCCAGGAAAAATGAAAATCCCGCTTTTTTTGAAATTGGCTCCATATTCCTTCCCCAGCCGGAAGGACTACCCCGGGAGAAAATAAAAGTAGGCGCTATCGTCTCCGGAAGTACCCCGGTTAACTGGTTGAAACACAACCTGCTCATGGATTTCTATTACCTGAAGGGGATTCTGGAGAACCTCTTCTTGCGTCTCGGTATCCCCTGCAGCTTTGCTGCCGGTCAGGAACCTTGCTGCCATCCGGGGCGAACCGCCCGCGTGCTCTGTGCCGGTGAGGAGATCGGAATCATCGGAGAAGTAGATCCCCGGGTACTGGAAGCCTTTGATATCAGAGGCCGGGCCTGTGCTTTTGAACTGGACCTGGAGAAAATGTTTGCCCTGCGGCAGAAACGCCAGATGTCTGAGTCCATTACCCGCTATCCGGGTGTAGAAAGGGACATTGCCGTGCTTATCCCCGATGAGGTCACCGCTGCCCAGGCCATAGCCGTAGTACAGCTGGCCGAGGGCGAGTTGTTAAAGGAAGTGGGCGTTTTTGACGTCTACCGGGGGGAACAGGTGCCGGACGGATTCAAGAGCATGGCCTTGCGCCTTCGTTTCCAATCCGGTGAACGTACCCTCACTGATGCCGAAGTCGGGGAACGTCTGCAGCGCATCCTGGCTGCGCTCGAAAACAGCTTCCGGGCCAGCCTGCGTTTGGACAAATAACCAGCCGAAAAAATGGGCCGTAAGGCCTTTATCGGAATATAGACACAACCGCTTTCAAGACGCCAATCTGGGAAGCGGTTTTACTATAGGGAAATAATCAGGATAAATATTGGATTTGAGAAAGCATTCCACCAATATAGGTTAAAAACCAACAGTTGGGAAATGCCCGAGGGAGAATAACACCATTTATCAAAATAGTATACAATAGGGTTATATGCTGGGGACATAAGGGGTGAGGATGTTGGAGACAAACAGTGAGGGCCGGGTTAAGGCGAAGGTTGAAATTGATGTTAAAGGGAAAGGGAATTATACACTTCTTCAGGGGACGACTCTGAAGGAATTCGTAGACAGTTTGGACAACAAGCCAGCGTTGCCGGTAGTCGGCGCCATTATTAATAATCAACTGGTAGACTTGTACCATACTCTGGACAACTCCTGCTCAATAGAGCTGGTGGATATAAGCAGCGAAGTGGGCTTGCGGGTATATCGGCGCACGGTAGTTTTTATGCTTATCAAGGCCTGCCGTGACCTTTTTCCGGAGAGGAAACTTATTATCAAACACACCCTCTCCAACGGTCTATACTGTGAATTTATGGATTTGGATAGCCAGGAAGCGGATCTGATCAGGTTGGAGGCGTATATGCACGAACTGGTTGGACGCGACCTTTCCATTCACAAATTCGTTCTGCCTAGGGAAGAGGCGCGGGAGATCTTCCGCCGCCAGGGGCAGGAAGACAAGGTCAAGTTAATGGAATACCGCGACCGTGAGCTGGTACATGTTCACGAGCTGGATGGTTTTTACGAGTATTTTTATGATTATATGTTGCCATCTACCGGTATGGTGGCTACTTTTCGGCTGCTGCACTATCCGCCCGGGCTTATCGTGCAGACCCCCGAGGTGCAGAACCCTTTGCAACTGGCTGAATATCAGCCCAGACCAAAACTGGGACAGATGTACCATGAGGCCAGGGCCTGGGGGCAGATGCTGGATACTCCTCATGCCGCCGCGTTAAATGAGAGGATTATTCATGGTGATATAGCCGACCTTATCCGCGTCAACGAGGCATTGCACGAAAAGAAGATTGCCCGGATAGCCGATCAGATTTGCGAAAACCCCGCGGTCCGTTTAATCCTGATTGCCGGCCCTTCTTCATCCGGCAAGACTACCTTTGCCCAGCGCCTGCTCATACAGCTGCGGGTAAATGGACGGCGACCGGTAACACTCTCCCTGGATAATTATTTTCAGGACCGGGCCTGCACCCCCAAGGATGAAAATGGAGAATATGATTTTGAAGCCCTCGAAGCGCTGAAGCTGGAGCAGCTCAACCGCGATCTGCGGGCTTTAATCAGGGGAGAGACGGTTGAGGTCCCGGTTTACAACTTTAAACAGGGGTGCTGTGAGCTCCGCGGTGTTTCCACCCGGGTTCCGCAAGAGGAGCCAATTATTATCGAAGGAATTCATGCGCTCAATCCAGTTCTTACCGGCAGCATATCAGAGGATCAGAAGTACCGGATCTATATCAGTGCCCTTACCCAGTTAAGCATTGACTTTACCAATCGTATCCCCACTACCGATACCCGAATTCTGCGGCGCATCGTTCGCGATCACCGCACCCGGGGTTACTCGGCTCTGGACACTATTAAGCGCTGGCCGTCGGTACGACGTGGGGAGGATCGCAATATTTTTCCCTACCAGGAAAATGCGGATGTAATGTTTAATTCATCGCTGCTCTACGAACTGGCGGTAGTTCGGCTCTTCGCTGAGCCCCTGCTCAGTGAAATTGGTCCGCAGGAAGCTGAGCATGTCGAAGCTACCCGCTTACTGAAGTTTTTAAGTTATTTCCGCCCGGTAGGACTCGACCATGTCCCTGCCAATTCCATTCTGCGCGAGTTTCTGGGGGGGAGTTGCTTTGATGTATAACCGGTTCAGTGAAACCGCCTAGAGGATGTTACTGGTTTGTAAAGTTAACCTTCACCCCGGGTAAATTTCTTATCCGGGGTGTTTTAACTTCCCCGGGAAACGTTTAGGATAAGCATAATGGATAATTATCAAGCTGAGCGCTGCTGAGGAGACTATGCCATGAAGGGAAAAATACTGGTAGTTGACGATGAGGAAGCTTTGGTGCGCCTCATTACCTACAATCTAACCAAGGAAGGTTTCACTACCCGATCAGCCCTGGAGGGAAACCAGGCCTGGGAAATGATCCAGGAGGAAAAACCGGATCTGATTATCCTCGATTGGATGCTTCCGGGACGGGATGGACTGGAGATCTGCCGCAGTCTGCGGGAAGCAAACATCGGCACCCCGGTTATTATGTTAACCGCCAAGGATAGTGAAATTGACAAAGTGGTAGGGCTGGAGCTGGGAGCAGATGACTATGTTACCAAGCCCTTCAGTGTTCGTGAACTTATTGCCCGGGTCAAGGCAGTTTTGCGGCGTCAAAGGCACACCAGAGATGAGGGCGATGAGGATACAGAATATAGTACCGGGAACTTTGTCATCAAGCCGGAACGTTATGAAATCTATCAAAACGGAGAACTACTGGATTTAACCCTGAAAGAATACGAGTTGCTGGAAATACTGTTGCGTAACCGGGGACGGGTATTAAAGCGGGATTATCTCCTGGAAGTCCTCTGGGATTTCAGCGAAACGGTTAACACCCGGGTTCTGGATGTCCATATCAGTAAACTGCGTGACAAAATTGAAGAGGACTCAAAAAACCCTCGCTATATTAAAACCGTACGCGGCCTGGGGTATAAATTTGAGGAAGAGATTGATGCGTAGTACTTTCCGCCGGCGTCTGACGGGAACCTATCTGCTGGTAACCATTTTGGCCCTCTTGCTTACGGGGATTCTGCTCGCCATCATTACCCGGAATCATACTTATGAGAGTTTGGAATCCACGCTGATCTACGAGGCAGTATTAGTGGGAGAAATGATTGATTATTGGAATGGACAGGGAGACCCGCAACCTTTTCTGCAGGAGGTTTGTGAGCGAGCCTCGCGGGATACCGATAACCGGGTGACCATTATTGCGGCGGATGGTACGGTCCTGGGAGACTCCAGCTATAATCCGGCTATAATGGAGCCACATGGCAACCGTCCGGAATTTTTCACAGCATTAAAGGGGGAAACCGGCCAGGATATCCGTATGAGTGAGACTGCCCAGGTGCGCATGCTTTATGTAGCCGTTCCCGTTCATGCCGGGCAGTTTTCCGGAGCGGTACGGCTTTCCAAACCGCTAACCTCGGTGGAGGCACTTTATCACCGCCTTCTTTACGTAGTGTTGCTTATGATAATTATTGTCGGGATTATTACCGTATTACTGGATATTTCTCTGGCGGGAAAGCTTTCCCGGCCCATAGGGGAAATAACTGAAGTAGTAAGAGAAATGGCTGCCGGCAATTTAAAGCGACGTCTCCCCCATCATAGTCGGGATGAACTGGGAGTTCTGGCCGGTGCCATCAACCATATGGCCCAACATCTGGACCAAACAATTTACGAAATCTCCACGGTAAAAAACCGCCTGGAGGCGTTGCTCAATCATACTATTAACGGCATTATCATGGTAGCTGCGTCCGGGCAGATTACCTATGCCAACCCGATGGCTCTCGCCATGTTGGGACTGGAAAGTGAAGCAGTGGGTAGAAAGTATTTAGAGGTTCTGGATAGCTTCGAGCTGGTGGAGGCGGTGGACGAAGCTCGCCGGCAGGGGCAGACTGCGCATAGGGACATTGTTCTGCACAAAAAGGGGAGTTTCCTGGAAGTTAGCGCCGTACCTATAAATGATGATGATTGGGAGGAACATAACAGTGTCCTGGTAGTTTTAAATGATGTTACCCGTCTGCAGCGCCTGGAGCAGGTGCGTAAGGACTTTGTTGCCAATGTTTCTCATGAATTAAAGACACCGGTGTCCACAATAAGCGGCTTTGCGGAAACTCTGCTGGCCGAGGTTGACCAGGATGACGAGGTCAAGGAGTTTTCCACGATTATCTACGATGAGGCGCAGCGTTTAAAACGCCTTATTGACCGACTGCTGGAACTGTCTCGTCTGGAGTTGGCAGAGCGGGAACTGCAGCGCAGCCCGTTCGATCTGGGTGGGCTGGTGGAGGACAGCCTGCGGGTTATGAGCAAGAGATATCCGGACCTTGCAGTAAAGATTATTCTGGAGAAACCGGCTCGTCCGGTAATTATTGCCGGGGATGCTGATCTGATTACCCAGGTGCTGGCCAATTTGCTGGATAACGCTATTAATTTCAGCCCGGATGAGGGAAAGATTACCGTGCGGGTAGAAGAACTGAAGGATGAAGTGCGGGTTTCCGTGGAGGACCAGGGCGAAGGAATTCCGGAAAACGAATTATCCCGGATCTTTGAACGCTTCTATCGGGTCGATAAAGCGCGTTCCCGAAAAACCGGGGGTACCGGTCTGGGACTGTCCATTGTAAAACACCTGGTGGAAAACCACGGGGGACAGGTCGGTGTCACCAGTCAGATAGGCCAGGGTTCAATATTTTTCTTTACCTTACCGAAAATACAGATAGACAATCGGGTCAATTAGACAGAATAGCTGGAACGATTGCTATACCCGCCGGGGCTGAAAGGTCCGGGCGTTTTTTTATGCCTAAAGCGAACAATTTACAATCCCGTTACGTAAAGTTTAAATTCACCGGGCGCAGGCTTTACACGGCGGTGCTAACCTGAGAATCAGAGGATAAGTTGTGTGCAAAAGCAGCGCAAAAAAAGGGAGGTAGGATGTATGGTATCAGCGAGATTACGAAGGAACGCCAGTTTTCTGTTTGTGATCGCTTTACTGGTGGTAACAGCTATGTTCTCCGGTTGCAGTGGGCAATCAAGGCAGGACCAGGCGGGAACGAACCATGGTTCACAGGTTACCGGCACCATCACCGTTGCCGGGTCTACTTCGGTGCAACCCTTTAGCGAAGTACTGGCGGAAGCGTTTATGAGCAAAAACCCGGGGGTTAAGGTACATGTCCAGGGGGGCGGCTCGACCCAGGGTATTCAAGCGGCCATTTCCGGCGCAGCAGAAATCGGGGCCAGCTCCCGGGAACTTAAAGACCAGGAGAAAGAAGCCCAGCTAGTGGAGACTACCATGGCACTGGATGGGATCGCGGTAGTGGTTCATAAGGATAACCCCATTACGGAATTGACCAGGGAGGAGATTAAAAATATTTACCTGGGCAATATCACCAACTGGAAAGCATTGGGGGGGCCTCCCGGGGACATCACCGTAGTTTGTCGGGAGGAAGGTTCCGGTACCCGGGGAGCTTTTGAAGAAATTGTAATGGATAAAGAGATCATTACCAATAAGGCCATTATTCAGAACTCCACCGGTGCAGTAAGGACCACTGTAGCCGGTGATCCCCGGGGAATCGGCTTTGTTTCCCTGGCTTCTTTAAATGAGGAAGTAAAAGCGGTAAAGGTTGATGGTGTAAGACCCAGCCTGGAAAATGTCAAAAACGGCAGTTACAAGGTTGCCCGGCCATTTCTTTACCTGACCAAAGGTCAGCCCGAAGGCGTGGTTAAAGCCTTTATTGACTTTGCACTGAGCAGCGAAGGGCAGCAACTGCTGGTAGAGGAAGGCGCTATCAGTGTAAAGTAAGCATTCTTTCGGTGCAGTTAAGCTGCCAATGTCTTCGGGATGATGCCGATTTTTTCCGTCCATATCCCGGCCTGCTTTTAAGTCTGGTCGTACTGACTGGACGAATGTTAATATCAGCTAGCAATTAAGGAGTGAAACCGGCTTGAAGAAACGACTATGGCCAGGGGCTCCAGCCCGGGAACGACTGATGGAAAAAATTCTCATGCTCAGTGCTGCTATTTCCATACTGGCGGTTGTTCTAATTACCATCTTTATATTCTCCCGGGGGATTCCGCTGCTAACGCAGGTAGGGGTCAGGGATTTCCTGTTTGGTCTCACCTGGAGTCCGACGCGAGGAGAATTTGGGATCGGAACCATGTTGGCCGGTTCACTGGCAGTAACCTTGGCCGCCCTGTTGTGGTCGGTTCCGCTGGGCTTAATGGCGGCAGTATTTATGGCTGAGATAGCCCCCGGGCCGATTGGTCAGGTTATGGGCCGGCTGGTGGAACTGCTGGCTGGAATACCCTCGGTGGTTTATGGTTTTTTTGGCCTCATTGTTATTGTTCCTTTCATCCGCGAATACCTGGGGGGAAGCGGAATGAGTGTTCTGGCCGGGGCCATGGTTTTGGGGGTAATGATTTTACCCACGATTATAAACATCTCCCGGGATGCTATTGTGGCGGTTCCGCAAGAATTCCGGGAAGGGTCACTGGCCTTGGGCGCTACTCACTATCAGACTATACGGCGCGTAATAATACCGGCGGCGCGGTCAGGTATTATTACCGCGATAATCCTGGGAATGGGCCGGGCCATTGGTGAAACCATGGCCGTGGTTATGGTTACCGGGAATTCCACCATACTGCCTGATAGTTTACTCTCCCCGGTACGGACCTTGACCAGCAACATTGTCCTGGAAATGGGCTACGCCACCGGCGATCATCAGGCGGCCCTGTTCGCTACCGGAGCGGTGTTATTTGTTTTCATCGTTATTCTGAATCTGGCCGTAAATTTGTCAGTTAAGGCAGGTGCACGTAATGCCGACAGCTAGAACTTATGAAAAAATTCTCACCGCTCTTTTCTGGTTCATTGCCCTGGTAATTGCCGGTATACTGGTGGCCATTGTCGGCTATATCGTATGGAGGGGACTGGGTGTTGTAGACCTGGGATTTATATTGGAGGCCCCCCGCCGGGCGGGCAAGGAGGGCGGCATCTTTACTGCCATAATAGGTACACTTTACCTTACTGCGGTGGCCCTGATAATAGCTGTACCTCTGGGAGTAGGGGCGGCGGTCTATTTGGAGGAGTACTCCCGAAAAGCAAGTCGCTTCAACACTCTGGTTAACCTTACCATGGAGACCCTGGCGGGTATCCCCTCTATTGTTTTCGGTTTGTTTGGCTTTGTGCTTTTTGTTATTTTTCTAAACCTGGGATGGTCCATTCTCTCCGGAGGCCTGACTCTGGCGTTAATGGTTTTGCCAACTATTACTCGTACTGCCCAGGAAGCACTGCGCTCAGTACCGGTAGAATACCGTGAAAACAGCCTGGCTTTAGGAGCGGGCCAGTGGCAAACTATTCGCCGGGTCGTGCTTCCCCCGGCCTGGCCGGGTATTGTCACCGGGGTTATCCTGTCGGTGGGTCGGGCGGTAGGGGAAACGGCGGCAGTTCTCCTTACTGCCGGCAGTTCGTTAAACATGCCGGGATCCTTAAGTGATCCAGCGCGCAGCATGTCGGTTCATCTCTACATTCTGGCCATGGAGGGGTTATCCCTGGAGAAGGCCTTTGGAACAGCTTTGCTGGTGGTAGTACTAATTCTTATCATTAATTTTCTGGCCAACCTGAGTCTAAGGCGGTTAACCGGCTCAATAAGACAGGATGGGTGATATGTATGGAGGAAAAGATCAAACTTAAAAGCCAGGAATTAAGCTTGTTTTACGGAACTTTTCAAGCGCTTTATAACATCAACATGGAGATTGAGGCGCAAAGGGTAACAGCGTTAATCGGCCCATCCGGGTGCGGCAAGTCGACCTTTTTGCGCACTATAAACCGACTCAATGAATTAATCGACGGGACTACTACCCGGGGAGAGGTATATCTGGACGGCCAGCCTATATATGACCGGGATGTGGATGTAGTAGCACTTAGAAAAAAAGTAGGCATGGTTTTTCAGAAGCCGTCGGTATTTCCCATGTCCATCTATGATAATGTGGCCTACGGGCCGCGGATACACGGTTTAAAAAGCCGTAGTGAGCTGGATGAAATAGTAGAGAACAGCCTCAAAGCCGCCAACCTTTGGGAGGAAGTGAAAGATCGCCTGGGTTCACCGGCTGTCAGGATGTCGGGAGGACAGCAGCAGCGCCTGGTGATTGCCCGGGTTCTGGCCGTGGAGCCTGAGGTAATACTTATGGATGAACCAGCCTCGGCTCTGGATCCTATTTCTACGGCCCGGTTGGAGGAGTTAATAACTGCTCTGAAAAACAATTATACCATTGTAATTGTTACTCATAATATGCAGCAGGCAGCGCGGATTTCTGATTTTACCGGTTTTTTTCTCAACGGCCACTTGGTGGAGTTCAGTCCCACCGAAGAGCTGTTTGTCAACCCGCATGATAAACGTACCGAGGATTATATAACCGGACGTTTTGGTTAGAGAAGGAGGAGAGGGCATGACTAATGAACCGCTAATAGAAGAACTGGAAAGATTGAAAGAAGATCTTTTACGTATGGGCCGCTTGCTGGAGGTACAGGTTTATAAAGCGGTCCAGGCCCTGGTGAACAAAGACCCCGAATTGGCCCGCGAGGTAATTGAAAACGACGATATTATCGATGAGATGGAACTGAATATAGAAAAAAGGGCTTTGAACTTGATTGCCCTGAAGCAGCCTCTAGCTCGTGACTTGCGCTTGATTGCCACTGCATTACGTATGATTGTGGACATCGAACGCATGGCCGATCACGCCGAGGAGATTGCCCGCCTTGCTTTGGAACTGCATGCCCAGACCTATATCAAGCCGCTGATTGATATTCCCCGCATGGCCCGGGTTGCCCAGCAAATGGTTGATAATTCCCTGAAGTCTTTTATTGAGCAGGATACCAGCATGGCTATGGCTCTAATCGAGGCGGAAAGAGAAATGGATGCGCTCTACGACCAGATCTTTCGCGAACTCCTATCCTATATGATGCAGGATCAGAAAAACATTCCCCAGGCTACGTCGCTCTTGCTGGTAGCCGGTCATCTGGAACGAATCGGAGATCATGCCACCAATCTGGGAGAAATGGTCATTTACGTGGTGGATGGAAAACGGCTGGACCTAAACCGTATGGCCCGCGATGTCTGAACAGTAGCAGACAGCGGAAGGTCACTCTCGCCCCATCCGTGGGGCTCGCCCCCTTACGCTGCTTCGCCTTCGCAGGGTGTTTCTACCATGCTCCGTCAACAACTCCTGCATATTTATGCATCCAAATAGGGTTTTTTTAGCAGAATCACAGTTGAATCTTTTGTTGAGTTTATGTCAGCTCATTTTTCCTGCGGGAAGGAAAAATGAAGATAGAAAGAGAAAGTACTCCATAATTCTTTCCGAGGGGGCCTGGCCAATGAGCGATAAAAAAAATCCGGTTAAGGTTTCTGTAGACATTTTTGACGAAGAATATGTGGTAAAGGGTGATGAGAACCGCGACTATATTGAGATGCTGGCCTCATATGTAGACCGGCGCATGCGGTTAATCCACCAGCGCAATCCCAACCTATCGGCAACCAAAATTGCCGTCTTGACTGCTCTTAATTTGGCAGATGAACTGAACAAGTTGCAGGAAGACTATGATGAACTGGTTAAGAAAATGGAAGAGGAAAAGAAAAGCAGGATGGGATAAAGCATGAACAATTACGAAGTCGCCCGGGTTTTTTTTCGCATAGCGGATATGCTGGAAATCAAGGGCGACAACCCCTTTAAGATCAGGGCTTACCGCAAGGCTGCTGAGGCTGTTTACCACCTCGATGAAGATTTGAGGATATTAAAAGAGCAAAACCGAATTTCCCAAATCCCTGGAATTGGCAAGGCTGTAGAAGACAAAATCAACCAATTGCTGGACCAGGGGCGACTGGACTACTACGAAAAACTTCAGGGGGAGGTTCCGCCCGGGGTGGTGGATATGACCTTAGTACCCGGCCTGGGGCCCAGGACCGCAGCGCTGATTTACCGCAACCTGGGTATCGACAATCTGGACGATTTGCTAAAGGCGGCTCATACTCATCAGTTGCGCCATCTCCCGGGAATAGGACCGCGCATTGAAGAAAACATCATCCGCGGCCTGGAAATGCTTAAGAAAGGACGGGGGAAGACTACCCTGGGGGAAGCCTTGCCACTGGGGGAGCATCTCTGCCAATACCTGCTGCAGTCCGGGCAGGTACTTAGGGCCCAGCCGGTGGGTAGTGTCCGCCGAGGAAAACCCCTGGTAAGTGATCTGGACTTGTTGGTGGCCACCAGCGATGCTGACGCCCGGGTACTGCTGGATATTGTGAAAGGCTACCCGGGACTCCGGGTAGACCATGCCGAGGAGCAGGTTATCCAAGGAATAATTCTGGACCGAATCCCCTTTGAGATCATCGTGGTGGAGGAGGAGGAGTACTGGGCGGCTCTATGGTGGACCACTGGCTCCAAGGAGCACCGCCAGGCGGCCCTGGGTGACCGGGACCGGGATTTTTTGCGAGGAAGCGAGAGTGAGGCCGAGGTATACAAACGCTTGGGCCTCCCTTTTATTCCCCGGGAAATAAGAGAGAACCGGGGGGAAATCGAAAAGGCCCGGGAAGGACGATTACCAAACCTAGTCTCCCGGGAAGATATCAAAGGAGACCTGCATGTTCACTCCAATTGGAGTGATGGATTGGATCGTATCCAGGATATAGCCCTGGCAGCACGTTCTCTGGGCTACGAGTATATAGCCATCACTGATCACTCCCGCTCTCTTCCCATCAGTGGAGGACTAAACGAAGATAGGCTGGCTGCTCAAGGGGCAGTTATTGACGCTGTTAACCAGGAGCAAAATATTGTTGTCTTAAAGGGAATCGAGGTAGACATTCTTAAAGACGGTGAATTGGATTTTTCCGACGAGGTTCTGGAAAAGCTGGATGTGGTGGTGGCATCTATTCACAGTCACTTCAAGCTGGAACCGGAAAAACAGACAGAGCGCCTGGTGGCGGCCATGAAAAATCCGCATGTCAACATTATTGGACACCTGACCGGGAGGCTGTTAAACCGGCGCAGCGGTTACGGACTGGATCTGGACCAGGTGATTGCCACGGCGGCAAAAACGGGGACAGCTCTGGAGATCAACTCCCACCCTGACCGCCTGGATATTGATGAAGAGATTGCGCGTCAGGCCCGCGATGCTGGTGCCAGTATAGCCATAAACAGTGACGCCCATCACCGCAATGATCTGCAAATGATAAGATACGGTGTGACAAGTGCCCGCCGGGCCTGGTTGGAAAGCCAGGATGTGATTAACACCTGGTCTCTTAAGGACCTGCGCCAACGACTGTGATGCCCCAAAGCCGCACCTGCCGTGGATTAAAGCTATAGCCTCGGGTCACACTAAGGTAAAGGCTTGGCGTCACGAGGGGGTAATCACCGTGCTGGAGTTTGTCCTGCGGGCCGGAGGCATGTACTTCCTGGCATTAATAATGGTGCGTTTGCTTGGCAAGAGGGCCCTGGGGGAACTGGGGCCTTTTGATTTTGTGGTGATGACCGGGGTAGGACATACCGTGGTATCCATTGCTCTTGACAGAAGCATCCCGGTCTACGAAGGGGTTATTATTCTGGCCACGCTGGCCGGGTTGGAATATCTAATGGGTTATGCAGCACTGAAAAATCAGCGGCTTTCTCATCTCATAAGCGGCAAGCCGGTCATACTCATCGATAATGGCAAGATTATCAGGGAAAACCTGGCCCGGGAGAAGTTTAACCTGGATGACCTTTTGCAGGAGCTCCGCAAACAGGGAATAAGGGATATTGACGAAGTGGATAAGGGCATCCTGGAATCCTGCGGTGGGTTCAGCGTTATTATGAAGCAGGATGATGAACCGGTTACCCGCCGGGACCTGGGTTTGAAAGGTCCGCACGATCGGATTCTGACAGTTGAGCCCAAATCCCGGGGGGATTTTTTCGAGTTTATGGAGCAGCATCCCCACCAGGCAGATGATGGATTTGGCCTTCTGCAAATCCTGCAGGGCCTGGAGGAACGGATGGAGCGGATTGCAGCCAACATTGACCGGCTGGAGAAAAAGCTGCCCGGATAGGAGTAACGGGTATGATATAATTAAGAACGACTTTTTCAACCTGCTTGTGGAGGTAATAACGAAAAAATGGAACTTCTAGCCCCGGCGGGCAGCTGGGAAGCATTTATTGCGGCTATAGAAAATGGTGCCGATGCGGTTTATCTGGGTGGGCAGAATTTCAGTGCCCGGCAGTCGGCAGCTAATTTTGATGATAAAGAAATGAACCAGGCGGTAGAGTACGCTCACCTGCGCAAGAAAAAGGTTTATGTAACTGTCAACACGCTGGTAGACCGTCGGGAATTTTCTGCGGCCCTGGATTTTATTTTCCGCCTGCGGGAAATGGGTGTGGATGGCGTAATTGTTCAGGATTTGGGCTTAATGGATGCCATCTCTGCTACCCTCCCCGATTTTAGGGTCCATGCCAGTACGCAGATGACTATCCATAACGCTGCAGGAGCAGCGTTTCTTTTTTCCCGGGGCGTACGGCGGGTGGTTCTGGCCCGGGAATTGTCCGCAGCAGACCTGCGAGCTATCCGCGCGGCCCTGCCGGAAGGGGAACTGGAGGTCTTTGTGCATGGAGCACTTTGCTATTCCTACTCCGGGCAGTGCCTGTTTAGCAGCCTGGTGGGGGGACGCAGCGGCAATCGGGGCCGTTGTGCCCAGCCCTGCCGTTTGCCCTACCAGCTTTGGGCCGGATCCGGAGCAAAAGGGAAAGAGGTCAGTTTGCCTTCCGCCGGTAAACACCTGCTCAGCCCGGCAGACCTCTGCCTTCTGGAATACCTGGACATTTTACAAGAGTCAGGGGTCGACTCCCTGAAAATAGAAGGACGCATGAAAAGGCCTGAATACGTGGCAGTGGTAACCAGAAGTTATCGCCAGGCCTTGAATAGCCTGGTGGCCGGAAAACAGGCCAACCCTGCGGCGGCGGTCAAAGATCTGCTCAAGGTCTTCAACCGGAATTTTTCCGCCGGGTATTTTCTGCCCGACCGCGGTCAGTTTCTAAGTACTAACCGTCCCAATAACCGCGGGGTTTTTCTGGGCCGGATTATACATCAAACCGGGGACGGCTGGGCAAAGATCAAGCTGGCAGATGAACTAAACCTCGGTGATGGGTTGGAGGTTTGGGTATCCCGGGGCAAAGGGCCGGCTTTTTCAGTCCAGGAAATAAAGCAAGAGGAAAAAGCGCTCACCCATGCCTTGGCTGGAGAAGAAGTGGATATTTTTATCCATGGTCGCGTCAGCCCCGGAGATCGGGTGTTTAAAACTCATGACGAAGAGCTTCTGGGCGGGGTGGCGGGGAAGACCCGGGACAGCCAGCTATGGGTCGATGCCCGGGTAGAAATAAAAGAAGGGGAACCTCTGCACCTATGCTTGTGCGATGCAGAAGGCAACCTGGTTCAGGCAGATGGCCAGGTGAAGGCGGTGATTGCCCGGGAGCGGCCTCTGAATAAAACCGTTCTCCGGGAAAAAATGGCGCGTATGGGGGATACCCCCTTCCGTCTGCGTGACCTGGAATTGCAAGCTGCGGAAGGACTCCTGGTTCCTTTTAGCGATATTAATGCCACCCGGCGCCGGGCGACGGAAAAGCTGCTGCGAACCAGGCTGGCACCGTTTAGTTATCCAGAGATTGAGCCCGCAGAGTATGAACAACGGAAAAGCACCTACCAGGAAGGCTGTTTGCGGGAAAGGCGGTCACAGGCTAAACCGATCCTTAGCATTGCAGTGAGTGGTTTGCCTCAAGCCCGGGCGGCGTTACGTTCCGGTATCGGGCGGCTGCTGTTCGCTCTGGAAGGCATTGGGGAAAAGCAGAGGGCGGATTTTGATGAAATCAAAGAGATCATGGACACAGCGGCTGAAAAGCAAGTGGAAGTCATCCCGCTGCTGCCCCGGATTCAGAAGCCGGGAGAGATGGAAGAATGGGATTTCCTCGGCCAGCTTACCGATCAAGTTATGGTGGCAAACCTGGGAGCACTCCAATGGGCACTTAATAAAGGGTTTAAACCATATGGTGATTATAGTCTGAATATATTCAACCCTTATACGTGGGACTTTCTAAACCGGAATGGACTAAGCGGGGCCTGTCTTTCGCCGGAGTTAAACTATACCCAGTTAAAAGGCTTTGGACCCCGGGGAGGTCTGGAAATGATAATTCACGGCGAGTTAATCCTCATGGTGTCAGAGTACTGTATCCTGGGAGGATTGCTTCATCCAGAAAAGGACGCATGCCCCGGATTCTGCCGCCAGCAGGACTACTTCCTTAAAGATGAACGGGGCTACTCATTTCCAGTTGCCACCGACCCCTGTTGCCGGTTCTACCTGTTTAACTCCCGTACGTTATGCCTGATGGAGGAATTAGACAAGATTCTGACCCTGGGACTGGAAAGCCTGCGTATAGAGGCGCGGCGCTTTACACCGCACCAGGTGGAAGAAACGGTTAAGGTCTACCGTCAGGCCCTGACCACGCTAACCTCGGCCAAGGAAGCTCCTTTGCATAGCCTGCGAGAAAGACTGGAAAACATCAGCCCTTCGCCGTTCTCCCGTTATCATTTTCATCGGGGAGTCTTGTAGAAGCCTCTCGAATTTCCTAACGCAATAAAATCCTGGTGTAGTTGTCACACGCTGACGTTATTAGGGTAAAATATAGGCTGATAACAGGTAGCTCTGCTATGCAAATTAATAATTATAGTGTTGGGAATGGAAGATAAATATGGATGAAAAAACCCTTCATAAGCTTGAATTTAATGTAATAAGAGAAATGCTGGCTCAGAAAACTTCCTTTGCCGGGGGATGGGATAAGGCTTTGCACTTGCTGCCCCAGGATACTCTTCAGGTGGTTAATCAGCGCCTTGACGAGACTGGGGAAGGGATGGAAGTGTTGCGTCTGGGTGAACCATCTTATTTTGAAGGCCTGGGCCTTTTGCAGAAGCAGATGGCCAAAGCTCGGGCCGGGGGCATGCTGCTTCCCCCGGAACTAAGGGAGGTATATGCCAATCTCCGGGCTGCCCGCCTGGCTTCCCGGGATGTGGACCCGAAAAAACTTCCCCAGCTTGGCAATCTAACCCGGCGTCTGATGGAAAACCCCGAGCTGGAGAAGAACATTGATAAGGCCATCAGTCCGGATGGTGAAGTCAATGATGATGCGTCCCCTGCTCTGCGGGAGATTCGCAAAAAAACCAGCACCTTCCGCCACCGGGTAAAAGACTATCTCCAAGACTTCATTCGTTCGGCAGACACCCAAAAGTACTTGCAGGATGCCCTGGTTACAGACCGGGATGGACGTTATGTTGTTCCCGTCAAACAGGAATATCGCAGCGACGTGAAGGGTATTATCCATGATGAATCAGCCAGTGGTGCTACCGTTTTTATCGAGCCTCTGGCGGTGGTGGAATACAATAACCGTATCCGCAGTCTGCAAAACGAGGAAAAACGGGAAGTGGAGAGAATCCTGCGCGAACTCACCCGGCGAGTGGCAGTGTTCACCACTGAGATCGAGGAAAATGAGGCCGTCCTGGCAGAATTGGACCTTATATTTGCCCGGGCAAGACTAGCCTATAACATGGATGCCTACCGCCCCGAAGTTAACCAGCGGGGGATAGTGGAAATCCGCCGTGCCCGGCACCCGTTGTTAGGGGAGCGGGCCATTCCCATCAATATAGAATTGGGCAAGAAATTTGACACCCTGGTAATTACCGGACCAAATACCGGTGGCAAGACGGTGGTACTAAAGACTGTGGGGCTCCTGACGGTCATGGCCATGTCCGGCCTGTATATTCCCGCGCGAGAGAATAGCCAGGTGGCGATATTTCCATTCATTTTTGTGGACATTGGAGACGAACAGAGTATAGAACAATCCCTGAGTACTTTTTCCTCGCATATGAAAAACATTATCACTATTCTGGATCAGGCAGCAGACAGGTCACTGGTGCTGCTGGACGAGCTGGGGGCAGGTACAGACCCGGTTGAGGGTGCCGCCCTGGCTCGGGTGATCCTGGAAGAGTTGCGGCGCAAAAAAGCTCGGGTCATGGTCACTACCCATCAGAGTGAGTTAAAAAACTATGCCTACCAGCACGAACGGGTGGAAAATGCCTCGGTGGAATTTGATCCGGTTAACCTGCGGCCTACTTACGAACTTACCATTGGCATGCCGGGCCAGAGCAACGCTTTTTCCATAGCTGAACGACTGGGGCTGGACCGGGCTATGGTAGAGCGGGCTCGAAAACTGGTTCCCCAGAACGAAATGGAAGTAGGCAACATGATCCGCCAGCTCAAGGAAACCCGCTTCGAACTACAGGAGGCAAGTCAGGAAGTAGAGACTTTGCGTGCCGAACTGGAGCAGGAGCGGGAGGCATTGAAAAGCGAAAAGGCAGCTTATCAGAGAGAACACCAGGCTTTGATGGACAAGACCCGCCAGGAAGCGGATCAGTACCTGCGGGAAATAAAACGCCAGGCCCAGGAAGCGGTGGATGAATTGCGGGAGATGTTAAAAGAAAAGGCAGCTCCGCCCAAATGGCATGAGATAGAGGCCAGCCGCCAAAAACTGAAAAACATTGAACAAATGCCCTCCCCGGCACAAAAAGGGAGGGGGATCTCTTCAGAGCTAAGTCCCGGAGACCATGTTTATATTCGTACCATCAAACAAAAAGGCTATGTTTTGGAGGGACCCAATAATCAAGGAGAAGTCCTGGTTCAGGTGGGTATACTCAAGATCAGCATTAAGAAGGATGACTTGATTAGGAGTGAGTCGCCGGAGGAAAAGGTTTACAAACAGCGCCAGCAAAGTTTTTTGGAAAAGGCAAAAAACATTTCCAAGGAAATCGATGTGCGGGGCAGGACGGGTGAAGAGGCTTTGCTGGAAATCGATCGTTACCTGGATGACGCCAACCTGGTAGGTTTGGATTCGGTACGGATTATTCACGGCAAGGGGACCGGAGCGTTGCGTACCGCCGTACGGGGTTATTTGCAGGAAAATCGCTATGTCAAGAATTTTCGCGATGGCCTCCCGGAAGAAGGTGGCTTTGGGGTAACCATAGTTCAACTTGCCTAGTAACGGGGCCAAATATATTTATAAAAAAAAGTAGTGAAAGAGAGGATTTTCACAAATTAATGTCGAAAGAAGTAGAAGACTGTCGTGGGGAGTTAAACAAGAAACCGACTCATAATAAACTGAAACTACCCTGTAACCATGGGTAAGCCAAGGTTCCCTAGATTAGTATGAATGATTGCAGCATATAACCAGGGAGAGACGATTCCTGGTTGAGACCCAGCACATTATGCGGACAGGAGGTAGTTGCGCATGAAATCGACGGTCCTAAGAACAGAAATAAGTGAAGTAACGAGCATGCTATCGCAAGAAGCTGATACCAGCCTGACAGAACGGAAGGATGCCACCGGAGAAAAGAATGAGCGGACGGTTGGTTTTTTAGGGACAATACAAGCCGGAGGTATGTGGGGAGGCAAGATGGCCGGCGAGACAGTGAACATTTACCGAATCAAGAGAACTGGGATTCCTGCGCAAGAAGATCCCGAGGCGGGCTCATCAGGGGCAAGCAGATAAACCAGGTGCCAGACCAATGGGCAATAGAATTAATAGTCTACTGATATTTGGCTTTCATTCAAGGGTAGCGCAGGTAACTTGGATCAAGCAGGCTTAAACAGGGTGCCAGAAAGACGCAAGCGTCTTCTGTACACCCTGTTTTTTCGTGTTATTGCCGCCCCCGCGCAAGCTTAATCGACAAAGTCGTCGATGGCCTGCCGGGCCCCTTTCCCTTTTATTTGATGGTCGCCGAGCGGACAGGGGGGAACATCCGTACCTGGTGGCAAGGTCACTTTCTCCACATATTGGTTAGGACAGCCACCTGTTTGTACTGGGTTGGGGAAATTCGCCCGGTATAATCGGCCCTCGTTCCGGGGATCGGTACATATGTAGACCTCCCCGCCCGAGGAAGCCCGGTAATGGTTGGAGTAGATTTTAAAGGGCTGGGGTTCAGTATGAATATCACATTTTTCCGTAGGGATTTTGTCCTCGGTTACGCTTTCTTCCCCAGTTTGCACCATCGAGCGCAGGATGGGATTGGGACAGTATTTCCCGGCAAGTTTACCGGATTCAGGGCAAATGTATATCTGCTGGTGTAGTTCACATTCATCCTTGGGTACGGCATTCTTGGTGCAGTATTCAGTTATGATCTGTTCTTCAGGGCAGGTAAGTGAAGGCGACTTGCCTGATTTTGAACAGACACTGGTCTGAATAATTCCCGCTGGCATAGGTAGCATTTTCCCTTTATGGTCTTTATGGGCCTGAGTAAGTACGGCCCGGAACATTCGCGCCGGGTACAGGCCACCATACGTGCGGTCCATAGTATATTTCTGGTCATAACCCATCCATACTGCCATGGTATAGCTGGGAGTAAAACCACAGAACCAGACATCTTTGCATTCCTCGGAGGTACCCGTTTTACCTGCGGTTGCTACCCCGGGAATCTGCGCTGTGGTACCTGTCCCCGCCGAGACTACCGTTTGCAGCATATTTGTCATCAGCCAGGTGGTTTGTTCTTTAAGAACCCGACGGTCTGATGGTACATAATTGTATATTTCTACCCCGTCGGCGTCTTCGATGCGGGTGATGAAGTGGGGTTTCATATAGATCCCACCGTTGGCAATGGTGGAATAAGCCCCGGCCATTTGAACGGGTGTGGCGCCATGAGTAAGGCCCCCCAGGGAAAGCGGTGCCAGTCCCAGATCGTTATGTCCGGGAGAATCGATTAACTTGAGCCCCATGGCCCGGGCATAGTCAAAACTCTTACGAACCCCTACCTTATCGACCATTTGCACGGCATAGGTATTAATAGACCACTGGACGGCGGTACGCATGGTGATAAGACCACGGTATTTGCCATCATAGTTTTTCGGGCTCCATACTGTTCCCCCAATTTTAAACGAGATGGGGGAATCATCCAGGACATAGAAAGGCATGTAGCCGCTTTCCAGTGCCGGAGAATATACCGAAATGGGTTTAATGGCGGAACCAGGCTGGCGATAGGCGTTGGTAGCCCGATTAAACCCTCTTCTTACCTCATATTTTCTTCCACCCATAATGGCTTTAACATCTCCGGTAGTGTGGTCAATTACGGCCATAGCTGATTGGGCTTGTTCTCCGCCTTGAATTTCTTGTGGAAAATGTGACGCATCAACAAAATAATCTTCGGCAAAGCGTTGTAGATCAGCATCCATGGTCGTATAAATTCTCAGGCCGGAACGGTATATGGCATCCCCGGCATTTTCCTTATAATTAGTTTTGCCGAGGACCTGTATGGCTTCATCAATTACCGCATCCACAAAATATCCGTAGTCACCGGCAGCGTTATTGGACTGTTTAAAGACCAGGGGAGCTTCCATGGCCGCCTGCGCAATTTGCAGGTCAATAAAACCGCAGTCCACCATACTGTTTAGAACCATTTTCTGACGGGACTTGGCACGTTCATAGTACTGAAATGGGTTATACCCGTTGGGACTCTGGGGAAGTCCTGCCAGCAGGGCACATTCCTCCAGGGTCAGCTCGCTTACATCCTTACCGAAATAGGTATTGGCAGCAGCTTGTACACCATAAGCCCCGGCACCGAAGTTGATCTTGTTTAAATACATAGCCAGGATTTCATCCTTGGAGTATGTGGCTTCCAACTTAAAGGCCAGAACCACTTCCTTGATTTTGCGTTCCCATTTTTTATCAAAGGAAAGAAAGGAGTTCCGGGCCAGCTGCTGGGTTATGGTGCTGGCTCCCTGACCGGTAAGATTTCCGGAGGTTATATTGGACAAAACGGCACGGAGAATTCCTTTGAAATTAATACCATGGTGGTGATAGAAATCCTGGTCCTCGGTTGCGATGAAGGCATTCACCAGGTCGGGCGGGACCTTGTCCAGCGTAATTTCCGTACGGTTCTCCTCCGCATGGAGGGCAGATACAATAGTGTCCTGGTCGTCATAAATAAAGGTGGTTTTAGCTCCGGATAATTGGGCAGGATCCCATTCGGGAAGACTGGCTGCTGCATACGCAAAAACACCCGCTGATATTCCTAAAAATATCAGTAAAACATATAAAAGGATCTTGCCCCAATTCTTTTTGGAACCGGGATTTTTGGTTCGGGGTTTGTTTTTTGAATGATCTACCATATAAAAAAGGCGCCTCCTGGACAGATTATAATGTATAATTAGACGAGCCGCGGGGCTTTTCCTGCCCCATTATAACTAACTATATTACGTTTCATAGCTTTCATTATTACACATGAGTTTAGGCCTTTGCTATCATTTTTTAAAGAGGTGGTAAACAAGTGGCGACAAAAAAGATAAATGAAAAGGTTGAAGAACAGATGGCTGTTATCCGTCGCGGGGTAGCAGAAATCATTCCGGAAGAGGAATTAAGGCAAAAAATACATAAAGCTATTCAAAAAGGGAAACCCCTGCGGGTTAAACTGGGCCTGGATCCTACTGCGCCAGATATTCACCTGGGGCATACGGTAGTGCTCAACAAACTCAGGCAGTTTCAGGATCTCGGGCATGAAGTCCATCTAATTATAGGTGATTTCACTGGCCGCATTGGTGATCCCAGTGGTAAGTCGGAGACCCGTAAACAGCTTACTGAGGAAGAAGTCATGACCAACGCCCGGACCTACCAGGAGCAGATTTTTAAGGTCCTGGACGCGGACAAAACTATTATTCATTTTAACAGCGAGTGGTTAATGAAATTGGATCTGGTCCAGGTTTTGCACCTGGCGGCCAGCTACACTGTAGCAAGAATGATGGAACGGGATGATTTCGATCGCCGCTACCGGGAAGGCCTGCCCATAGGTATTCATGAGTTCATGTACCCGCTTATGCAAGGGTATGATTCAGTGGCCCTGCAGGCTGATGTGGAACTGGGCGGTACTGACCAAAAGTTTAATCTGCTGGTAGGGCGAACCCTGTTAAAGGAATACGGGTATGAACCGCAGATTGCCCTTACCATGCCTATCCTGGAAGGTACTGATGGGGTACAGAAAATGAGTAAAAGCCTGGGGAACTACATCGGTGTTAGTGAAGACCCCAATGAGATGTTTGGCAAGACCATGTCCATCCCGGACGAATTGATTACCAGGTATTTTGAACTGCTGACGCGCGTTTCTATGGAAGAAATTGCTGTTATGGAGCAGGGAATGGAAAAAGGAACCCTCAATCCTCGTGATGCCAAAATAAGGCTGGGGCGGGAAATTGTAACTATGTACCATGGAAGCGCACAGGCCCAGCAGGCGGAAGAACGCTTCAAAACGGTCTTCTCCCGCGGGGACATCCCTGAGGATATTCCCGAGTTGCATATCACTGAAGAAGAAGTGTGGTTACCCCGTTTTCTGGCCAATCATAAAATGGTCAGTTCCAGCAGCGAAGCCAGACGGATGCTGGAACAGGGCGGGGTCAAGGTCAATGGAGAAAAGTACAGTGCAGAAAACCTGCGGGTTGAAAACGAAATGGTAATCCAGGTGGGCAAGCGGAAATTTATAAGAATCAAACAATAATTTTAGCATGTTTGGATCCATAAATATACCGTCGCTTAAGACTCCGCATGAGTAAAAACCAGATGCTAAACAAAGAACCTTTTGTTTTTTGTGTGGGAAAATCTACAGTAGAATATTATTCAGAAAACGACAAAACCACCTCGTATGAGGTGGTTGTTGTTTTCCAAGTGGTAGCCCCAAGGGGAGTCGAACCCCTGTCTCCGCCGTGAGAGGGCGGCATCCTAGGCCACTAGACGATGGGGCCATTAATGGCTGCCGGTCAAGGATTCGAACCCTGACGAACTGATCCAGAGTCAGTCGTGCTACCATTACACCAACCGGCAACTTGCAGGGTAAAATCACCCGCGCAAAACAAATTATAATACACGGGAGAGGGCCTTGTCAAAGGTTAGATTACTCAATGCAATCCGATTTAATTAGTGTTCCAACATGGAAAATACTGATTATTAATGCAACTGACAGTGATTTAACGTTTGCTGCCGATAATACGAGAAAACTAACTTATACTTTTCACATATTGTGTAGCGTTCTCCAAACGTGAGCGGCAGTTTTCCCGTCCCAAAACCTCCATCACCTCAAACAGCCCTGGAGTGCGGGTGCGTCCCGATAAGGCCAGGCGGGTGGGATGAATTAAAGCGGCTGCCTTAACCCCTAACTTATCCGCTGCTTGCCTGGTTGCATCCTCCAGATTAGCGGCCGTGAAAGGGGCAACATTCTCAACCAGGGCCAGCACCTGCTGTAAATAGGTAATAGCATCGCCCTTGAGAAAATGTTTCTTAACCCCATCTGGATCATACTCCCGGGGAGATGCAAAGAAATAGGAACCTTCATTCAGCAATTCAGGGAGCAGCCGGGCTCTGCTTTTAACCAGTTCAATAACTCCAATAATATAATCGGGGTCTTGCTTATCCAGCCCGGCTTTACGTAAGTCTTCCTTGATCAGACTTAGCAACTGGTCAGCGGGGGACTGGGCCAGGTAGTGCCCGTTCATCCAGGTCAGTTTTTCGATATCATATATTGCCGGAGAACGGGAAACATTGTCCAGACTGAATCGTTCTACCAGCTCGGGAACGGTCCAGAAATCAACGTCCTCTCCACTGGACCAGCCCAGCAAAGCCAGGTAGTTCACCAGGGCTTCCGGTAAATAGCCGGAATCGCGAAATTCCTGTACCGAGGTCGCCCCATGCCGCTTGGACAGCTTGCTGCGATCGGGGGCCAGGATCATGGATACATGAGCAAACTGGGGCGGCTCCAATCCCAGGGCTTCATAGATAAGTAATTGCTTGGGGGTATTGGAAAGGTGCTCTTCAGCGCGTATGACGTGGCTAATCTCCATATTGCTGTCATCCACCACCACGGCAAAGTTATAGGTAGGCCAGCCATCGGATTTCATGACAATGAAATCGTCGAAAAGTTGGTTGTCAAAAGCCACCCGGCCGCGTATCAGGTCTTCTACCACTGTGACCCCAGCCGTAGGAACCTTAAAACGGAGGACAGCTTTCTCACCATTACTCAGCCGTTTTTCCGCTTCCTCCCGGCTAAGATGGCAGCACTTTCCTGAATAGCGGTAGTCGCGCTTTTCCATGCGGGCTTGTTCCCGCTCCTTTTCCAATTCTTCCGGAGAACAAAAACAATAATAGGCTTGTCCGGCATCGAGTAATCGCTTGGCATATTGAAGGTAGATATCCAGTCGCTCACTCTGGCGGTAGGGCCCGTAAGGGCCTCCTTTTTGCGGACCCTCATCCCAGTCCAGACCCAACCATTGCAGTCCTTCAACAATGCCAGCAGCGGACTCTTGCGTAGAGCGGCTGGTATCCGTATCTTCCACCCGCAGGACCAACGTACCACCGCTTTTTCGTGCAAAAAGCCAGTTAAAAAGCGCCGTTCTGGCCCCCCCAATATGTAAGGTCCCGGTAGGACTCGGGGCGAAGCGCACTCTAACATTATTCACTCATAACCACTCCTTTACTCTATATAGTCTATACAAAGCGGACCTGGTTTTAAAAGTGAAAGTGTACACCAAGAGGTTCTACTTTTCATATATATAAGAATAGCTACGGGGGGTGACGACATGACCCGACCGAAATTAATAATAATTCTTCTGCTCCTGGTGACCCTTGTTTTAACCGGGTTTATAATTGATTTCCGGCTTAAGGCTTCAATATTGCAGATTGCTCGCACCAGGGCCCAGGTTTTATATACTGAGAGGATCAACCATATTGTAAACGAGAAAGTAGTAGCCCAGATGGAATACACCGACCTGGTCCATATACACAAGGATGAACAGGGAAGGATTGTTCTTTTACAGCCCGATACAGCGGCCATGAATCGTGTAATCGCAGGGACGGTGGAAGAAATAGCCCGGGCGATGACAGATGCAAAATTTAATGTTATACAGGTTCCTCTGGGACAATTAACAGGATCGGAAATATTGGCGGGTTATGGACCCAGGCTCCAGGTCAGGATTCTACCGGCGGGGCAAGTCCACGCAGATATCCTTAACAAGTTTGACCAGGCAGGTGTAAACCAGACCCGACATTTTATCTACTGTAAAATACGTTCGGATATAAAAGTAGCCGTTCCCTATATGGAGGAGCCGGTACAAGTGGTTACAGTGATCCCTCTGGCGGAATCCATTATCGTGGGTGAAGTGCCGAAAACCTATGTAAGCCTTGATAAAGAGAAGAATACTCTCTATCCAATTATAAAAGGAGATTAATCAGCAAGACAGCTATGCAAGACAGCTATTAAGTAAAAGCATCCTTGTTAAGGTGTTTTCCTAGTAAGAAATGCTCTTTGAACTGGTTGAAGTTGCCAGTATAAAACCATAAACTCACCCTTGACTTGGTTTTACTTGCATGATAAGATAATTTTTGCGCGCAGCGAGAGCAGCTAGCGCAAAGGTTCTGATAAAACTGAAC
>CAZLYH010000014.1:0-27238 GCA_964563775.1 uncultured Syntrophomonadaceae bacterium
GGCAAGCGCTTGCTTCGAGTTCAGCAAGTTCTTCCTCCGCCATACGTCCATTGGCAACCGCTCCGACCGCCTCAAATACCTGGGTAAGGCTGACTGCCCGGTCCTCAAAGCGACCTGCCAGCATGGGACCACCACTTACAAAAACCGCCGGGATATTCAGACGGGCCGCCGCCATCAACATCCCGGGGACAATCTTGTCGCAGTTGGGGATAAAGACCAATGCGTCAAAGGCATGAGCAGTGGCCATAATCTCAATGGAATCGGCAATTAATTCACGGCTGCCCAGGGAATATTTCATGCCGATATGATTCATGGCAATGCCATCACACACGCCAATAGTCTGAAACTCGACCGGAGTACCCCCGGCCATTCTCACCCCGGCCTTCACTGCCTCGGCTATTTTATCAAGATTTATGTGCCCAGGAATGATCTCGTTGTGAGAATTTACTATACCCACCAAGGGACGATCCAATTCCTCGTCAGTCATTCCCAGAGCTCGAAAAAGCGAACGGTGAGGCGCCTTTTCCAAACCTTTTTTTGCTGAATCACTGCGCATTTAGAGTTACCCTCCTCAAGTTTCACACCTCAATCAGGTAGTACAAAAACAATTAAAAACCGTATTTATGAGGGAAAAATATATAAAAATCCCCTCGCCCCAATCAGGGACGAGAGGATTATTCCCGCGGTACCACCCTGCTTGTCGCGGCATGCGCGACCTCTTGCAGCATTGGAAATGCATAATGATAACGGACTCTGTCCGGCTCCTCCTATTAGGCCACAGCTTTTCAGAGAAGCGGCTCCGGGACGAGCTGGCTGTGAAATGTTGATACCGGCTTCCACCTTAATCCGGCTCTCTGGACCAAGGGATTTCACAGCTTTTCCCCTCATAGCCTTTGAAAATATATTATCTATAAAGTATAGGGAATGCCCCTGACCCTGTCAATAGACAAAGGGATTGAAAAAAAGTTTTTTCTCGGCAAGGCTCATGAGTACATATCGGCTTCAGCAACTCTCCCCGAAGTACTAGGATTTGGTTTCTTTTTTCAGGTCCACCTTGCGCATATATTCCCGCAGTTGCAAACCGTTGTGGCGAGTACTGCTATGCTTGCGCTCTCTTTGTTTAAAACGCTTGAACATGGTCCAAAGCAGGCGCCTTCCCTCCTCGGTCTGGCATGCCTCTGATGGGCTCATGCCACTTAAGGGGGTCATACGCAGGTAATACCACTTGTCCAGGTGTACTTCTTTCAGGAAAGACTCCAGCTCTGGATAATCCTTCTTCAATTGAGGAGTCAGGATACTAAATATCCCCTCCTGTCTTAATTCCAGTCCATCGAACTCGAGATAATCGTACAATTCGTTTTCGAAAATCTTCCGGGCATAATTCATATCCCGATCTCCGAAAGTCGTCAGGCTAATCCAATTGGGGCCAAGCATATATTCTACAAAGAATACCGGACCCTGTTCGTCCTTTTCCAACTGATAAAAGACCTCTATATCCCCCAGGTCTATTTCCGTTTGTCCCAGTTCCTTAACCCGCTGCAAAACCGGTTTCCGCTCCTTAACCACATAACGGGCACTGAGCAGGCGCATGCCGTCATCCATTAGAGCATCGGGGTTCTCCGGCAAAAGCAGGTCTTCGAAACTTACATATTGACCACCCAGGTAGCCAAATGCGGTCATCAGGCTTACCTCATATTCACCTCGGGCCTGAACTGGAACCGTGTAGTCACAGGTGAGCAGGTCATGAAGGTCGTTGGAGGTATTGCGATCCCTGGCCATGACTACAAACTCCTCCCCGTTGATAACCAGATCGGCAATCACACCAGTCAGGAAGGTTACCCCATGATTCAAGTCGTCTTCGTAACAGGTTATGCGCATGTGCATACCGTAGGGAAGTTCCTCAACTTCACGGATGTTATCAACCCGGTCCAGTACATCAAAAAGCATATCCATATCTGCAATCTCGTAGACCCGGCAATAAACCCTGGTATTGAGAGGATAGAATTCTGACTGGCTGGGTATTGCTTCCCGCTTTTTCCGGTCAATTTCACCGATTTGCCAGGTGTTGTCTTTAGTTATAAGGATAAAGCTATATTCAGAACGGTAGAACTCGTTTTCCTCCATGGTTATGGAATAGGCAGTAACCCGGGCGGTCTGCCTTGAACCGAATACCTCTACCACCTGACCCTCCAGTAGTAACGCGCCCGGCTGACAGACTTGGTTTAAATCCGCAAAAAGACGCCCGGAATCTTTATCTCCCGCGTGCAAAATAGACAGAACATAACTCAGGTCATGGTATTTGAAACCGTGGAAAAAACTATTAACCAGTTGGCGCGGCGTCAGTCTAGGGGTCAGTTTTTTAACCAGCCTGCTCTGGCTATCACTGTCCAGGTCGCTGTGCAGGTACTTGCGGTAAAAAAACTTGCCCAGAGCTGGTTTGCTCATATTACGCACATTAAAGCGATAAGCATGACTGACCAGATGGCAGACCTCTGCAAAGCTTAGTTCAACCATATCGGTAAGGAGCGCACGATCCTGGTAGTACTGTTGTCGGGGCATATCTTCAACCAGGAAGAAGCTATGCAAGCCGTCCGTATTAAAGGAGAGGTAGAAACATTCTACCTGTACCCCGTCCTGGCCGGTGTTCCAGGCTACATCCAGCGTGATGCGACCGCTTTGCCGGGTACAGGTGGCAAAAGCCTTATAAAATGAGCCCGGAAAGAAGGAGGGAGGAGCAATGTTCATGCCCGCCAGGCGGTACTTATCCAGGGCCCGGTCACAGGTGGCCTCCAACTCTTTACCATATTCCACCTTAAGAAGATGAAAAAAGGTTACCATTTCTGGTTCATAAAACGCCGAAAGTCCCTCTAAAACATAGGGACGAACTTCAAAAGGTACGTCTTCTACCATTTCCAGGATAAACATCCGGCCCTCATTACTGGTGGCCAGCTTTTTTATCTCTTCCGCCAGGTTTTTAAGCACCGAGCGGGGGTAAAAATGCCTCTTTTTCTTCATGCACTATCCCCTGACATTGTATATTTCTACTGTATCATGTTGTCTTGAGGCAGGCAAATACTGAATAGATACCTTCCTTGCATTTATTTACATCAGTATAATTTTCCGCCAATCGACAGAGAATTTTGCTGAAATCGAAAAAATTTAAAAAATTTAGGCAGGAAGTAGGAATATTATATAGAAACCTTGAGGAGAATATTACGTCTACGGTATAGGTGGTTCAGTGCGACGCTTAACGATTAAAAGGCTAAAGCCAGGAATGGTGGTTGCCCGGGCCATTTTCGACAGTGAAGGTCGGATTTTGCTACATTCTGGAATAGCCCTGAACGAGAATTACATTATGCGACTGGCTAGCATAGGTATTGCCTCTGTTTATATCCAGGATGAGGACTTTGGCGATACTTCCGTGCCGGATATAATTTCCGAGGCCACCCGCTCCGAGACGGTCCGGGTTGTAAAGCAGGGCTTCCAAACCCTGGAGAAGGAGCGCAAGCTGAACGTTCGCCTGGTCAAACATGTAGTTGACAATATTATTGATGAGCTACTGGCAAATTACAATGTGCTGATCCATCTCTCTGACATACGTGCTTTTGACGATTATACATTCGCCCATTCTGTAAACGTATGTATACTCTCTATTATGGCCGGAATTACCATGGGCTACCATGAACTTAAGCTTAAGGAACTGGGGCTGGGGGCCCTGTTGCATGACGTAGGTAAAATCAGGATCGACAGCGACATACTTAACAAGCCGGATGACTTGACCCGTGAAGAATACGCAGAGGTAAAGCACCATACGGAATACGGCTTTGAAATGCTTCGTCAGCAGGAGGATGTTCCGCTGCTTTCTGCCCATATCGCCTACCAGCATCACGAACGCTGGGATGGTCAGGGCTACCCTCGCAATCTGTCTGGAACGGGCATTCATGAATATGCCCGCATTGTAGCCGTAGCCGATGTTTACGACGCACTCATGGCCGATCGGCCCTACCGCCCTTCCTATTCGCTAAATCAGACCTTGAACATTGTGAAAAGAATGTCGGGAATTCATCTGGATCCAGACTGTGTCACTGCACTGATGGCCAACATTGCCGTTTATCCAATCGGCACCATTGTCGAACTCAGCACCGGGGATATGTGCGTAGTAGTTGATGTAAACAAGGATTACCCCACTCGCCCGGTGGTCAGAGTTGTTTATGATCAAAACGCCCGCCGCATCAACCAGCCACATGAGGTGGATCTCTCCAAGCTTAGTACCATAGTGGTGCGTCGCTCTCTTACCAATGAACAAATCGAAAATTTAAGGAACCCTCATCTTCGCTAGAGTTGCCTGATAGATTGCGATAACCGGGGAGAACATCTGGTGTTACCGATGCGAAGTCTTGGCGGCGGAATATTTGTACATCCAAGCCATGACATTATTACTTTTTGCAGCGAAATCACACATAATATTAATCAGGAAGTAAGAACGTCACCCTGCTTTCGGAAAGAAAGGAGTTTTTTTATGTTCTGGGAAAAGGCCGGCTCACAGAATACTGATGCTACTATTAAATTGGCTTTGCAGCGAATGAGAGAGCTGGATATCAATGACCTGGTGGTGGCCTCCTGCCAGGGAGATACCATGATTAAAGTCCTGGACATGGCCCCTCCGGGAACCAACCTGGTTTGCGTCACCCATCATCAGGGCTTTCAGACCCCCGGTGCCAACGAGATGGATGTAAGAACCCGTCAGCAACTTGGTTCCCAGGGAGTCAAGCTGTTGACCACTACCCATTTTCTGGCCGGAGCTGATCGGGCCCTGCGCAATCAGTTCGGTGGAGTTTACCCGGCAGAAATAATGGCGCAGACGCTGCGCATTTTTGGTCAGGGAGTAAAGGTGGCCATCGAGGTTTCCATTATGGCCCTGGATGCCGGTCTTATCCCCTATGGCAAGGAAATTATGGCCATAGGCGGAACTATCAGGGGAGCGGATGCCGCTATCGTAGTGGTTCCCGCGCACTCCAACCATTTTTTCCAAACCCAGATACGCGAGCTTGTCTGCATGCCCCGGGAAAAGAAGCCTGAATAAAAGAAGGTCTCCCGCTGCAAAATGAGTAGGGGTGATGCAGATGGTGGAAAAATGGCTGAGCTTAATACTTATTTTCCTTATAGGAGGCACCTTGCTTTATGTGTTTGCGTTTAAAGTAGTACCTTCCTTTATGAACAGAAAATGAAAATAGTTCCTGCAATATTTCTATAAATGTCTCGGGAAAAATAAAAAGGTAAGGAGGGATTCCCGTGACCAGGTATCGAACCACTGACGGCAAGGAAGATTTAAAACAAAAGTTCAATTATTTCGGCGCCCTGGCCATTCCACTTGCCTTTCTTAATGGCCTCTACTTTGGTGGCTACGCCCTGCGCAAAATCCGCCAGTACTGGGAAGGCGGCCCCATGGACTAGTCGGCCAGGTCTGGGAGGGTGTCGACTTTTTCGACACCCGGAAATGGTTCACGAAGGTGAACCATTTTTTTTGTGAAGAAACAGCCCGGTTCCCTTTTTACAACCGCGACAGGATTTGCCCTTCTTTTTCCTGGTCAGATCGCAGGAACCAGGGCAGAGATGGCGAATGTTCATACAGGGAAAAAATTTACGGGGAGGGAATGTTTATGCAGCTAAAGGAGTATGAGACCCTGAAGCTGGAGCTGCGCGACAATGGTATTCTGGTAGTGAGTTTAAACCGGCCTGACAAATACAATGCCATGAGCCGGCAAATGGTCTGGGATCTTATTGACCTGTGGACCAGCCTGCAGCACAATCTGGACATCCGCGTGGTCATCCTGAGAGGAGAAGGTGAAAAGGGCTTTTGCGGCGGTATGGACATTGGGGATTGTTTCCAGCCGCATATGATGAATGGCCCCGGTCTGTATGATTTTCAGTTTGACCTGGGGAAAATTGAACTGGCCATGCGGCAGATACCCCAGCCTATAATCTGCGCAGTGCACGGAGCAGCCGCCGGTGCAGGAATGTGCTTTGCCCTGGCCTCGGACATCCGTATTATCTCTCCGGATGCTCGTTTCAATGCCGCTTTTATCAACGTTGGCATTGGGGGTGCCGACATGGGCTCCAGTTATTTTCTGACCCGCCTCATTGGTGCCGGCCGGGCTTATGAACTCATGCTAACCGGCCGATTTATGCTGGCCGAGGAAGCCATGCAATTGGGGCTGGCATCCCGTTGTGTGGAACGGGAAAAACTCATGGAAACCGCCCTGGAAACCGCTGAAGTTATAGCGGCCAAGGAACCATTTGTAATCAAGCTGACCAAGGAAGCCATAAATCAGGCTCTGGATTGTGGCAGCCTGGAAGCAGCTATTCAAATTGAGAACCGCAATCAGAACATGATTCTGCTCAACACTTTGAACAAGGCGGCCCAGCCGCAGAAATAAACACTACTATGTGGTTCAGGGGCACGGCATCTCGTGCCCCTGACCGCGGGTGAGATACACGAGGAAGATGAATACGTCTGACAAAATCATTTTAATTGTGCCCTACCACCGCAGCCAGAGAGGCAACACCCTTACCGGTCGGCGGCTCCTGGATGGCTTGAGGCAGCGGGGCTTTAACATGGAAGTATTATCTCTGGAAGAACCTGACTGGCAGCACCTGCTTGACCGGAAGCTTGATGCCAGCGACATTGGCCTGCTGCACATTCTCCACATCGGCCGGGCCACCCAAGTGCTGGCAGCCTGCCCACGGGTCCGCCAGTTTCCTTTACTGCTGACCGCTACCGGTACGGACATAAACTGTCAATTGCCAGCACCCGGCGGAGAAAACTTGCGCACTACCATGCAATTAGCCAAGCGCATAGTGGTTTTTGGCAGCGGTTTTTTGGAAATCCTGGCCGGGTACGCCCCGGAAACCCTACCTAAAACTACGGTTATCCCCCAGGGAGTATTTCTTCCTCCGGCCCCCCCACTCACCCGGCAGCAGTTAGGGCTGCAGCCAGGCGATATAGTTTTTCTCCTTCCCAGTGGGCTGCGGCCGGTGAAAAACCTGGATCTGGCTCTAACCGGTCTGGGGCGATTGCAGCTCAGTCACCCCCAGGTCAGGCTTTTAGTCATGGGTGCCCCCCTGGATCCCGAGTATGCCAATCGCTTTGTGGAACGTATAGGACGCCTGCCCTGGGCGCGCTATCTGGGGGAGGTCGAGCATTCTCGTATGGCCGCCTATTTTGCCTGCTCAGATGTGGTTCTTAACACTTCCCTAGCCGAAGGTCAACCCCAGGCAGCTCTGGAAGGAATGAGCATGGGACTGCCCGCTATTCTCAGTGCTGTTCCGGGCAACCTGGGCATTATCGAGGCAGGACGGGAAGGCTATTATTTCAAAAATGAAGAGGAGCTGCTGGATGCAGCGCTGAATCTGACCGAATCTTCCTCCCTGCGCCTGGAGATGGGGCACCAGGCCCGCCTCCTGGTAGAGAGAAAATATTCCCTGGCAGCGGAATTGGATTCCTACCAGCGCTTGTATCTGGAAATGGGTCTTAGGAGGAGTTCGCTTGATAGTTACCCTGGCCAGGGGCATTAAAGTGGTAGCCCCGGACGGCAAACCGGTTTATCCTTATGGAAATTGCCTGTATATCGAAGATGACCGACCCACCGTTATTGACCTGGGGGCAGGGGGCAGGGCCTTTGCCGCCATCCCTTGCGAGCAGGTTCGTTTGGGTTTAATCAGTCATTTTCATTTTGATCATCTTCATGGTGACTCGTTCTTCCCGCAGGCCGAATTTATGGCCGGCTGGGAGGAAGGCCATACCTATAGCGACCCGGCTGCCTATTTGAACTTTCATGGCTACGACCAGTGGGAAATAATGATGCCAGGCCAGCCACGGGAAGCCTACGGGAGTGTTATACCTCTTCCCGAAGATGTCCCGGTGCAACCGGGCTTTCGCCCGGTACCACTGGCGGGAATGTTTAAAGATGGTGATACAATCCCCGTTGGCAAGCGAATCTTGACTACGGTCCACTTACCCGGGCATACCGCCGGGCACTATGGCTTTTATCTCGAGCAGGAGAGCATTCTGTTTTCCGGAGATATTGATCTGGTTGCCAATGGTCCCTGGTACAGCAGCAACAGTGCCGATGTAGGGGATTTAATCGCCTCGGTAAACCGTATCCGTGAGATCAACCCCCGGGTAGTAGTCCCCTCACATCGCCGTGTGCAAACCGAAAACATTGGCGAACAGCTGGACCGCTATATTCAAGTGGTCCTGGACCGGCAATCCCGAATTTACGACTTGCTTAAAAGCCCCCACAGCCTTTTCCAGCTTGCGGAATACGGGTTGGTTTTTCCCCAACCCCACAACCTTTATGAAGTTTTTTGGGAAAGAATGACCATCCGCAACCACCTGCATTACCTGCAAAAGACCAACGCCATCATAGAAATCGAACCGGGCCTTTACCAGCAGAAGTCCGTCTAAACTTTCAGATTAAGTAATGATAATTCTGAATGTAATACCGGGCTTTTGGCCCGGTTTATATATATTTAGGGTCTTTTTCCCTAAAAGAATAAATTTTCATACATCGGCAACCAATTTTAAATATTTTCAATTTTTAAGCAGGAATTTGCGGATTGGTCGAGAATGCAACAATTAACTACCTGTATTGCCATTGATTGGCGAACCGTTTCCTCAAAAATGGAATATCCGGAAAAAGGGGGGATAGGCAGGGCAAAAGTCGAAAAGGGGAATATTTGCTGATGCGATTATGCCGGCAACCCCGAATCACTTTATAGCCCCCGATGAAACAAGATGAAAGGATGTATAAAAGGGTAGAGGGGGTATTATGTGAAGAGTATTGGGACCAGGTTAACGCTTGCCATTGGACTCATTATTTTGGTATTTTGTATCGGCCTGGGTCTATTTTCCTACCGTTCCGCTTCCCAGGCACTGATGGGTAATGTAGCTGAATATGCGCTAGCCAAGGCAGATGATGCCGCCGGGCTGGTAGCCGCTCAACTGGATAAGCACAAGGCAGGCATGGAAGCCATCGCCACTACCGAGGTTATGCGCAGCATGAACTGGCCGGCCCAGCTGGCGGTATTGCAAGAGCAAAACCAGCGCCTGGGGTATATTATGATGGGTGTAAGCGGACTTGACGGACGGGTGCAGACTACCGCCGGATCCAGCACCGACCTGGGGGACCGAGATTATTTCGCGAAGGCCCTGGCGGGGGAGACTGCTATCTCTGACCCACTGGTCAGCCGGATTGATGGCAGTGTTATTGTTATGATGGTAACACCCATCCGCGATAGCTCCGGCCAAGTCATCGCGGTTCTGGCCGCCGCTCTTAACCATGACACGCTTAGCCAGACAATCTCTAATGTCAAGTTTGCCGATACTGGTTATGGATATATGCTCAACCAGCAGGGAAACGTTATTGCCCATCCCAAGCAGCAAATGGTATTGGATCAATATAATCCTTTTGAGGAAGCCAAAAAAGATCCCTCCCTGCAGCCATTATGCGCTCTGACGGAAAAGATGGTGGCCGGCCAGAAAGACTTTGGTGAATACCTCTGGTCGGACGGCACCTACAAAATCATGGGCTTTGCCCCGGTTGAAGGTACCACCTGGTCGGTTGCCGTTACCGCACCCCGGGATGAGGTTCTGGCCGGAATTAACAAATTAAAGTTTAGGATTGGATTGGCTACTTTGCTGTTCATCCTGCTGGGGTGCGCTCTGGGCTATTACCTGGGGCATATGATAGCCCGCCCCATAAAACAGGCGGCCAATCATGCCGCCAGCATTGGCCATGGTGATCTAACCACCGAAATTTCCCAAGAGTTTTTGGCCCGCAAGGATGAGCTTGGCTACTTGTCCCAGGGGCTGGATGAAATGGTACGCAACCTGCGTGACATGATCCACGAAATTTCCACCAGTGCCCAGGAAGTGGCTGCTTCCAGCGAGGAACTGGCTGCTTCGGGTGAAGACATTGCTTCAGGAATGCAGCAGGTTTCCGCTTCTACGGAGGAGATCGCGGCCGGGCTGGAGGAAGTATCCGCTTCCTCCCAAGAGATAAATGCAGCTGGTCAGGATGTGGTTTCCGCCCTTGTCCGGGTGACCGAGGAGGCCCAGCAAGGCCACCGCAATGCACAGGAAATCGAAGAACGGGCGGTACGGGTACAGCAAACCGCAGAAGAAGCGCAAAAATCTACTATCGGGCTTTATGAGAACATTCGGCAGAAAACCCTGCAAGCCATCGAGGATGCCAGGGTGGTGGAGGAAATATCCGGTCTGGCAGAAAATATCGCCAGCATTGCCGATCAGACCAACCTATTGGCATTGAATGCCGCTATTGAAGCAGCCCGGGCCGGAGAACAGGGCAAGGGTTTTGCAGTGGTGGCTGAAGAGGTCCGCAAGCTGGCCGAGGATTCCTCCGGTGCAGTGGGAGAAATCCATTCCCTCACCCGACAGGTCCAGGAGGCTATCAGCAACCTGGTCCAGAATGCCAACGAATTACTGCGTTTCATCAATGATGATGTTGTCAATGATTATAGTCGTATGTCAGCTATCGGCCGGCAATACAAGGAAGATGCTGATATGTTAAGCGAGCTGACCGGAGACATCAACAGCAATATCCAAACGGTGATGGAGTCCATGCAGGACATCGGTCGGGCGATTGACTCCACCTCGGCTACTATGCAGCAGTCCAGCGCCGGGGCCCAGGAAATTGCCCATGGTACTGAGGCCGCGGCCCGATCCGCTAATGATGTACACACCGCTTCCAGAAAAATGGCGGAGTATGCGGAACAACTGAACCAGCTAATTCAGCGTTTTAAGTTATCCTGAGTCAGGAAAAGCAATGGTAAAATAAGTGTAAAAATCCCTGGTGGCACAATGCATCACCAGGGATTTTTTACTAGGGTAAGGCTTACTTCTGCCAGCCGGCTCCCCCAACACAGCCTCCACAGTTAGCACCGCGTTGACCATGCCAACCCTGGGCAGCCTCCCGGCCCCGGTGGGAATCGGGATTTCCTACTGAAGTGCGTTCCATTCTCTGCTTGATGTTGGCAGACATGTTTTGCAGGCAGCTATCATACTGTTTCTGGTCGATAAGCCCCTGGTCCAAACGGGTCTGCAGTCGGGCCTGGTTTTGTTCGGTAATTTTTTGCAGCAGCGCCTCCTGGCTAACTCCGTATTTCTTGGCAATCTCAGCAATAGACTTGCCAGCCCTTCGTTCCGTCTGGATCGCAGCAAGATCCTGGTCGGCCAGATCAGCCAAGGCCTTCACCATGGTCTGGGCACGCTGTCCTCCAAACCCAGGTCCCACCGGTGCAGACTTTTGGTCTGCCCCTGCCAGGGCCGGTAAGGCCAGGCCCAATACCAGGATGGCAGCCAAGGCAAGCACCACAGGTTGCAGTGATTTACTTCTTTTCATGTACGCCAACCTCCTCTCTTTATAACCTGAGTATAAAGGGAGAGCTTGGAGAGACTTTCAGGTAAATGTTAAGATTTCTTCACAATCGGGAAGCAAAAAGAACGTCCCCCTGCTTCCTAGAGATAGAAGGAAATGCGGCGGTTGATTTCCTGCAGGATTTCCCCGCTGCTGGTATCAACATCAATCTTTATCAGGGCAGCATGATCCAACTGGGTAGGTCCCTTATTTATAATGATCAAGTCCTGATAGAAGGTACTAAAATCCCGTACAAACCCGGCCAGAGGGTAGACGGTCAGGGATGAACCGATTACCAGCAAAACCCGGGCATTGAGAACGGATTCCCGGGCTTCCATAAAGTTATAAATTGGTTCCCCAAACAGGACCACATCCGGCTTTAACACCGCACCGCACTCAGGACAGGTGGGAACTACCTCAGCAATGCCCTCGACAAAGTCGCTATGGTAGGCTTTCTGACAATGACCCCGGGTACATACAAATCGGTCAGCGGTACCATGAACAGCAATTACCCGCTTGCTTCCCGCCCGTTCGTGCAAGCCATCTATGTTCTGGGTAACAACCGCCTGGATTCGTCCCTGTTTTTCCATTTCAGCGAGTACCTGGTGAGCCCGGCTGGGTTCCACCGGGGGAAAATGAAAATACTCCCGGTAGAAGCGGTAAAACCGTTCTGGGTCGCGGCGAAAGGTGTCAATATTAATGATACTCATAACCCGGTCTTCCCCCAGGGTTCGATAAATACCTTTTTCCCCACGAAAATCGGGAATTCCCGCCTCAGTACTGATGCCTGCCCCGGTCACCACTACGTTATTGTGCGAATGAGCCAGAACGCTGGCCGCCTGGTCTATCTTTTTCATATCCACCACCGATTCCCCCTTTACTGTATCCGCCCTCAACCGGCATTATTGCTTTCTATCCCCATTGTAAACCACTTTTTCCAGCCCTAACAGGAGGAGGCTGTTACTTTAACCTTTATCCATTTTACGGGGCAGCCAGAACTGCTTATAATACCTGGCTGCCTGCCTCTGGAAGAAAAACCAGACAAACCGCTCTCTTAAGATTGCAACCCCTTTTTCTCCTTTGTGGCACCCTTCCCCAGGGGGTTTTACAATGGCCCCAGAAGCGGCCGCTTCCAGTTCATAATAAGGAGGTGCTTTTGCGATGGCCATTAATGCCAGTCCGGTTTCCCGCGACCTCATCCTGGTTATGGACAATGGTCTGGGAGCCTCCGGCCAGCAGTTGACCCGTAGCCGGTCCTATCGGGACCTGAAAACTACTGCCGGTGACGAAGACATTTATGCTGTAGCCCAGGCCTTGATCGGTTTGCAGGAGGATAATTGCCTGGCAATCCAGCGCCGTGACATTGTTGTTTTACAGCAGGTCTAGGCACCTGATTACCGGGTAAACCCCAGGGAAGGGAGGTGAAGAAATGGCTGTTGAATGCGTACTGGAGATGGATTTTGCTACCGAGCTAAACCGGCTTCACCGTATTCGGGTTAATGAAGCCCGCGCGGATCTTACTCAGGCCCAAATCGGCACGGCAATGGACGACATTATCTCCCGCAATATTTTCCAGGGCCCCGGAGGAGACTTGACCGCTAAACTGGGAGCCCGCTTGGTAACCAGGGAAAGCCAGGATTTTAACCTGGTATAACTCGAAGATGACCCGGGAACTCTTTCCTGGCTCCCGCCAGGAACGCAGGGAAAACCGGGCCGTACCCGGGGGGAGCCTTCTGGCTCCCCTTTTTTCGGCCTCGGGCGTTAAAAGAGTGAGGTGAATTGGTTGGAAGAGCTACTTAATGTGATAGCCAACGTCGGCTTTCCCATGGCGGTTTGTGCCTACCTGCTGGTACGCATAGAAGCACGGCTGGCCGAACTCGGTACGGCTATCCATTCACTGCGGGAAGCACTGGTTGCCTGGACTGGCCATACTGGTGCGGGGTATCCCCCATCTTAGCAGGTTGGTTGTGCAGCCCGTGTTCCAGGAGTAATAGCATTGCAAGTGGCCCGGCACTTCATTTTTAAGGGCTGGGCCACACTAAAAGTTCAGAAAGGGGATTATCTTTGCCATATCTTATGATATCCCGAATTTATCCGACTTCCATCCACTTATGATCGGCTCGATTTTCTTCACTACGGGCCCATCCCACCAGCAGGTAAGCCAGGGGGGTGCCAGCTAGAGCTTCCAGCCCCACTTTAACCAAATACTGGCTGGCCAGCATGGTTAGCAATACCGGGCCGGGTACTGTACCAACAAAAGCCAGCGTTATAAAGATGGCCGTGTCTACAAACTGTCCCACCACGGAAGAACCGATAGTACGTACAAACAACCAGCGGCTTCCAGTTATATCCTTAATGCGATCCAGGGACCAGCTGTTAAGCAATTCTCCGGCCAGATAGGCCAAAAAGCTGGCCATAACAATCCGGGGTACTATTCCGAACAGGCTCAAATATGCTTCCTGATGATGCCAAACCTCTGCCGGTGGTAAAAGTCCTCCCAGGCAGGTAAAGACCACCAGAGCCATATTGGCAGCAAAGCCTGCATAAATTACCTTGCGAGCATAGGCATACCCCCAGACCTCGGTTAGCACATCCCCCAACATGAAGCAGAAAGGATAAATGATTACTGCCGCCGGTAGGATCAAAGGACCCAGGGCCATGAGCTTGGCTGCCAGGATATTACTTATAAGAAGTGAAGTCACAAAGGCGATAGAGATAATTTCTCGCTTCGACACCCGTACTGTACCCTCCTTTTAAGGATCGGTCTATCCCGCATCGGTCTTCTTTTTATTATAGTCATAGATGCTATTATACTCTACGTTAATAGCTCCCAAAAACCCTTGGGGCTGTCCATCCCGAGCAGGGAATTGGCAAACAGGAGGCGAATTCATGGAATATGTAGCTCCTGCATGCAGAATATCCTGTCGAGGTGAAAGCAACTGTTCTACAACATTTTTAGTTGGATAAGACAGAACAAATGGGGATGCCTGGTCGGTCTAAGTTTTGTTTTAATCGTGGTTTTATCTTTACTGCTTTTCCATACCGTCCTGCAAAGGTTCTGAAGCTGACTTATCGGCACTCAGGTCTCCCGGTTGCTCCACCGCAGCAGGAAAGAAAAATTATAATGTTGGGGGATTTGCGTATGAAGAGACTGGTCAATTATTTTCTCCAGGGTCTCCTGTTCATGGTGCCCATCGTTTTGACAATCTACGTATTTTATATCGTCTTTGTAAAGATTGATAGCCTTTTGACAATACCCTTACCAGGCCTGGGAATTGTCCCTGGAGTGGGATTTTTGGCTACTATTTTACTCCTTATTTTTATAGGATTCCTGGTATCCAATTTTCTTACTCGCCGGGCAATGGGTTGGATTGACACCATTTTCGGCCGCCTTCCCCTGGTCAAATTGCTCTATGGCTCAGTTAAAGACCTGCTCAATGCCTTCGCCGGAGATAAAAAAAGTTTTACCCAGCCGGCCCTGGTACGCCTCGCCGCAGAGGATGGAGCCCACGTTCTCGGTTTTATAACCTGCGATTCTCTGGCCCGTTTCGGGCTGGATGAAATGGTGGCCGTCTATATCCCCCAATCCTATAACTTCGCCGGCCAGCTCCTGGTATTTCCGCGTGACCAGGTGGTACCCCTGCCTGCCGCCAGCGCGGAGTTAATGACCTTCCTGGTTTCCGGAGGCGTAGCACAAAACTAGTGAAAGACCGATAGACACGGATAATTTAGGTTTATCCGGATGGAGTATAAGTTGGGCTAAAATACAGCAACGATCCCCCCCTCAGGAGACGTTGCTATATTCCATATCAAAAAATCCGTGTTACTCTTGTTTATTTTCATCTCCAATCCTTTCTGTCTCCTCAGGCATTATTCCCGAATTACCTGGGCAAAATAGCAGGGATATCTGTGCTATTTGAGGTGACTCGTTTGGCAAACAATAAAAAGGCGTTGGCTGTTTTGCTGGTATTGGTTATGTGCCTCTTGCTATCGGGCTGCTCCAAACCGGAGTCCAAACCTTCCCAGCCCCCGGCACAACAGCAAAAACCCCCGGCTCCCGCAGCTATGGAACAGATGATCAAGGAAGCGGAAAAGGTAACTATGATTCTGGGCCAACAGTATCAAAAGCAAAAGCAAAAGCTACCCTCTCAAAGCGTACCGCAAGCCCCCCGGCAAACCGGAACGGAGACCTCGTCCGGCACCCAGCAGAGTGGAGAGAAAAAAAGCCCGGGCGGGCAAAGCCAGCCCAACATGGGAAAGGAAAATGACCCCTGGTCGAACATTAACCAGAGTATCAGCAAATTGCATCGCTATTGGAATGAAATAGAGCCACCGGCAGTAGAAGCGGGATTGGATAACACCACCCGTGACATGGTGAAAAGTTCTCTTAATGATCTGGCACTGGCGATCGCAGCCCGGGATTTGGAAACCAGCCTTATGGCCTCCATCGGACTGGATCAGGGTTTTGCCGGACTGGCCAGAGTATTCTCCACACCGCTTCCCGCCGATTACTTCTTGCTTCGTCATCAAGTTATGGCCGCCATGGTAGAAGCGGGTGCTGGACGCTGGGCGGAAGCCATTGAACGTGAACCCCTTCTATCCCGGTATTGGGATAATCTCAAGGTTCAAGCCCGAGGGATTCAGCCCCGTTTGCTGGACCGCACCGATTTTTCCGTTGGTGATCTGCAGGACGCTCTTTCCGGTCAAAGCCTGGAACTGGTAGCCATCAAAGGAGAGATTCTTCTGAATAATCTTAAAAGCCTCGCCAAGGAATTTACACGCCGGACTGCGGGGAGCTAAATCAACGCGGCGCCTCCGGGCCTTTTTTCCCCTTTAACTGCTTCCGCTGCTTAAGCCAACGCAACCCTCTACCCTGTCTTTGGTCCCTATTATTCATAGTTTTACCCGCCTTTATCCCGAATGTTTTTTTATGTGTAAAGAAATAGGTAAAAATACATAAACTTTGCAGGATATTCAGGCCGCTTTGTCCAAATTCATTTGCAATAGGAAATTGGGCCAGCGTCAGTGAATGACCTATGGTCCACCGAGGTGTTCATTCGTTGAGCCTGCGAAGAATAATTGCGCTAATTGTTATCGTAACCATGGGCGTGCTGCTGGTTACCGTCTATTTAAGCTCCCGGTTCATGCTTATGTCCAATCTTAAAGAGTTGGAGCGCAACAACACATCAAAAAATGTAAACATAGCCTTACAGGCCGTTTGCGATGAAGCCACCGATCTGGATATGACCGCAACCGCATGGGCCTCCTGGGATGACACCTACCATTTTATCCAAGACCTCAACCCCGACTATATCGCTTCCAACCTGGCAAATTTGAACTTTGAAAACCTGCAGATCAACATGGTTATGTTGGTAGACAATAACGGCAATTTAATATATAGCAAGTACTACGATCTGCACAAGGGACAGGAGTTGCCGTTACCCTGGCAACTAATGAATGTACTCACCCCCGATAGCCCGCTGGTTAATCACACCGATACCGGGAGCAGCCAGATTGGGTTTATCCTTTTTCCCGAAGGACCTTTTCTGCTGGCCTCCCACCCCATCACTACCAGCCAGGGGGCTGGTCCCATACGCGGCGCCCTGCTCGTGGGTATGCTGATGGACCGTCAGGTAATGGATCGACTGGCAACCCGCACCCATCTGAATCTGGAATTTTCTCCCCTTGAACCCGGGTTTATCCCCCCCGTTGGTCAGCCTTCCCTGACTTCCAACTGGCTGCACAGCCTGAATTATATCGGGGAAGAGAGCCGGGAACTGATCTGCGGCTATGCCGTTCTGGATGACCTGTGGGGAAATCCGGCCGTACGCCTGAAAGTAATCTTACCGCGAAACTTTTTTATGCAGGCAGAGAGCGGCATGCGTTTATTAATGTTTCTTTTGACAGTAACGGGAGTAATTTGTGCCATGGCCATACTGTTATTGCTGGAACGCTTTCTGGTTTCCCGACTGCTCAGACTCAACCGGCACGTTCAGGGAATTACGGATTTCAACCGTCCACTGCCCCACCTTTTTACCCGGGGAAGGGACGAGGTAGCTCAGCTTACCACTTCCATTAACAACATGCTCATGGCTCTGAATACTTCTCACCATCAAATATTTGTAAGAGATATTCAATTGGGGCGGTTAACGGAAAACATGACTGATACCGTAAGTCAGGTGGATATCCAAGGCAATTTTCAGTACTGCAGTCCCTCCTATCATCGTCTGCTGGGACTGGAACCAGACAGCCTGGTAGGGCTGAGTTTTTTTTCCTTGCTGCATCCGGAAGATAGGCCAACGGCCGGCGAGGTGTTTGCCCAGGCAGTAGAAGAAGGACGGCCCGGTAAGTTTGAATCCCGTTGGCACGTTTCCGCAGGCGATTACCTGTGGCTGGACATCCGGGTAAATGTAATCAGTGATAAAAATGGAGACGTGCGGGGAGCGGTATTGGTCGGACGTGATGTAACTGAGCGCAAATCGGCGGAAGAAAAACTGACTTTTTTGAGCCTGCACGATTCCATGACCGGGGTGTACAACCGTACCTACTTTACCCAATTTCTAGCCAACCTGTCAGAAGGGCAACTACCTTTGGGATTGATTGTCTGTGACCTGGATGGGCTCAAGCTGGTCAATGACACCCTGGGCCACGATACCGGCGACGGACTTCTTATTACTACCGCCCGAATTATAAGCGACTGTTTGGGAAAAAACGATGTCCTGGCCCGTATCGGCGGGGACGAATTCGCCATCCTACTCCCCAACAGCAACGACCAGGCGGCCAACCAAATATACCAGGATATCAAAGCCGCCGTGGCGGCCTTTAATGGTATTAACCATGGCTTGCCCTTGAGTCTTTCCCTGGGCTGGGCGGTAGCCGCCAACTCGCCAGTAAATACGGAGCAGCTTTTCCGGGAAGCTGATAACAACATGTACCGGGAAAAGCTGCACAGCCGCAGCAGCGGTCATAGCTCCATTGTAACTACTCTTATGCAGGCCCTGCAGGAACGGGATTATATTACCAGTGGGCATGCTGATCGCATGGAAAAACTGGTGGCAGCGATGGGTGCTGCCTGTAATTTATCTGCTGCCCCGATGAATGATTTGAAACTGCTGGCCCGCTTCCATGATATAGGTAAAGTTGGAATATCTGATAGTATCCTGAACAAGCCTGCAACTCTGAGTACTGAAGAATACAAGGAAATGCAGAGCCATTGCGAAATCGGTTATCGGATTGCCCAAACGTCTCCGGATCTGATTCCCATTGCCGACTGGATTCTCAAACATCACGAATGGTGGAATGGCCAGGGATACCCGCTGGGGCTGGCGGGAGAGGATATCCCATTGGAGTGCCGTATTCTGGCTATTGCGGACGCTTACGATGCCATGACCAGCCGCAGGCCATATCGTGCTCCTCTTACCCACAAGGATGCCCTGGATGAATTGAATCGCTGTGCCGGCACCCAGTTTGATCCCGGTCTGGTCAGGCGGTTTCTTTATATGTGGGATAACTACCAGGAAATCATGAACTGCTGACCTTCCTGTAACTTAATTCGCCCAGTAAAAAGAGGTATCCAAATATTGTCGGGCGTGCTACTATTAAAGTGAGGTAATTTTTTTTGGGGGGGAGTACATGAAAAGGCCCATCTATTTCGTTACCCGGTATCACAAAGATAATTATTTTCATTTGGTGCAGAAAACTGCCAATCCCAAAGCTCCGCACTTGATAGCTGCCACCTATATCCTGGGGGCTATCGGTACCCTTGATGATAGTCCCGGACAGATTGCCAATATTGAACCGCATGTTAGCGCCCGGGGTATCGATTTTGCTTCCATCCTTATTCAATTGAAACCTGACCGGGAAGGTTTTTCGCTGGCTCAGCTCGCCGCCAACCTTTTCGACGGCACAAATCCGGCAGATGTTACCGGGGTATTTTCCCCTCTGGGAGATGAATATCAAGCAGTTGCCTACCAGGGCCTCCTGGTCAAGTTCCCGAGTTTCTCCAAATCCTGGGAGCGCCGCTTTGACTATGAAGATTACCGCAAGGCCAGCACTTCCTGAAGGACACATCTCCAACCAGACTTTTTCTCGTATAATCGGCCCCGGAAAACATCAGTCTTCCCGGGGTCAATTGCCTTTTTAGGAGATACGAAAAGCGGCATTGCTGCCCCGGTTGGTTTTGGTTACCTCCAGTCGTGTATCGATACGTTCTTTTAACTCCTCGATATGGGAAATGATCCCCACCAGGCGTCCTTCTCTTTGCAGATCAATAAGAACCCGCAGGGCATGATCGAGAGAGTCGGCATCCAGGCTGCCAAAGCCCTCGTCAATAAAAAGGGTATCCAGGCGGATTCCCCCGGCATAGGACTGTACCACCTCGGCCAAACCCAGGGCCAGGGAAAGGGAGGCCAGGAAAGACTCTCCTCCGGAAAGGCTGGTCACTGGACGGGCCGTTCCCGTATAATTATCGAACACTTCCATGTCCAGACCCCCGGCTGCGTTGGCACGACTTCTTTCCAGGGTGCGCTGTAAAATAAAGCGTCCCCGGCTCATGATTCTCAGGCGCTCGCTGGCGGCGATGATAACATCCTCCAACAAAGCCCCCAGAACAAAACGCTGGAAGGTAATACCCAATGGGTTGCGTCCATTGGCGACTTCGGCCAGTCTGCCGATAATCTGGTATTGTTCTTCCTCTTCCGCCAGCTTTTGCACCAGTAAATCCAGCTTTTGTCCCAGCTGCCTTTCCCGCTCAACTTTAGCTGATAGTAGCGAAATTTCGTTGTTTAGTGATTTTAACTCCTCTTCCTTAGCCCTGGCATCCTTCTCCAGTTCCTCCAGTACCGGAGCTTCAAGTCCGGTCGCCTGCTGTTTACTGCGCCGCACTCTTTCCTCAGCCGCACCGAAGGCCGTATCATATTCCCGCAGTCTGGATTCCAGCTGGCGCATTTCCTCCTCGCTGCGCCTGGCTGACCGGTATTCTTCCTCATTAGCGAATATCGAGGCCAGCAAGCGACCGGCAAAATCTTTCTCTTCCTCCACCAGGTCCTTACGGGCCTCACTAAAATGGAGCTCAGCACGCTGCGCCCGGTCACCAGCAGCCGCCATTCGTTCTCCGACCCCCTGCAGTTGCAGCCGAGCTTTTTCCAGGGCCTGTTTAAGCATCCGCAGCTGTTCTTCTGCCTGCTTGCAGGCCCCGCGCAGTCTTGTTTCATCAAGCATTTCTGCAGGTACCTGGCGAACCCTTTCTTCATAAACAGCTTGCAGCCCAGCGCTTCTCTGTACTGCCTGGCTGTACTCCTGCTGGACTCTTTTTAGTTTTTCCTCCAGCTGGGCCTCCTGTTTCTCGATTTCCTGCATCTGTCGGGCCAGTTTTGCCTGTTCTTCGGCAGCCTGTTTGGCAGCCTGCCGGCGCTTATCCAGCTCATTAAGCTCCCCCTGCAGCTCCTGGGAGCTACGCCGGGCTTCTTCTCCCAGGTCCTCTCGGAGCAGCTTGATGCGGTTTTCCAGGTCCTGCCGGATTGATTGGCAAGTTAGCAGCTGCTTTTGGGCATTCTGCCAGGCTGCCTGTGTCCGCTCCAGGTCTTGCCCCGACTGATCCAGTTCCTCAGCGGAAGGTATAGTCTGATCGTACCGGGCCAGGCAGGGATGATGCAAAGAGCCACATACCGGACAAGCACTCCCCTCCTGTAAGGTAGCCGCCAACAAGGCCGCCTGGGCATTTTTCCACAGCTCTTGCAGCTGCTGGCTGGTTTTTTTAACATAACGGTACCTCTTTTCCGCTTCCTCCAGCAGCTTTTGGGACGCATCTACCCTCTTTTGCGCCAGCAATAATTTTTTTTCCTGTTCGGAAAGCTCTATCCGCCGCCGGTGCAGACGCTCCTTTTCCTCCCTTTCCTTTTCCAGAGCCGGCAACTGCCGGGCTGTTTCCGCGGCTCTTTCCTCCTGTTCCCGGATTGAATACCGGGCCTTTTGCGCCTGTTGCCAGGCTGCATCAATTTCCTGATGAACCTGTTTAACTTCCCTCTCCACTGCCAGGGCCTTTTCCCAATCGCTGTGTGCCGCCTGTATTTCTACCACCCGGTTGAGCAGATCACTCAAATAGGCCACCTGGCGGGCGGCTTGTTCTCGTTCTCTTTCCCGGCCTTCTTCCTGTTTCCAGGTATTTTCCGCTTCCCGGTGCAGCTTTTGCACTTTTTCCAGTTCGGCGTTGGCAGCATTCTTTTCTTCTTCGGCCTGACGGGCTATCCGCCGCAAGGCCTGCAGACGCTCCTCTGCCGGTAGCAATCCCAGAGCCTGCCGGGCATGCTCCAGCATCTGGCGCTCTTTTTCCATAGCCGCCTGTTGTTCTTGCAGGGCGGCATAAGCTGCACAGGCCTGGTCCATTTCATCGAAAATGGCCTTAATGCGATAGCCTTCGGCCAATCTCCTCCGGGCCTGGAAGTTGGCCGACTCTTTTTCCGCTGCAGTCACTGCCATTTCTTGCAGCAAGACATCCGTGGAGACTATTTTGGCCCGCAACTCTTCCAGGCTGCTGCAATCGGCCATCCCCAGCAGGGTTTCCTTTTGCTGCTGGAGCTGCTCCAGGTAGAGGCGCAAGGTACTGGCCTCTTCCTTGAAGTAAGCCTCAATGGAACTAAAACGGCCGGTGCGGAAAAGAACCTCCAGAATGGCCTGGCGCTCCCGGGAATCAGCGGTTAACAAGCGGCGGAACTGCCCCTGGGGCAAAAGCACCACCTGACGGAACTGACCACTCTTAAAGCCCAGAGTTTCCTCAACTACCTCCGTTACCCGGCTCCAGCCGCTGGCCAGCGGCTGCCACTCAGCCCCTTCCAGCACATAAAACTCTGCCCGGGGCATTTCCATGGTTAGACCGGAGCCCCTTTTGGCCGGCCGCGGCTGGCGGGGACTGCGGGTAACCAGATATTTACGGCCTGCCAGAGCGAACGTAAAAGCAACCCGGGTAGGTTCTTCCGGGCTGGCATAGTCACTGCGCATCTGTTCGGGATTTCGTTCCGCTCCACTGCTATCCCCATAGAGAGCAAAACAAATAGCATCCAGAATGGTTGTTTTTCCGGCTCCCGTAGCACCGTGTATCAAGAAAAAGTCACGGTTTCCCAGTTCGGTAAAATCGATAACCTGTTTTTGGGCAAAGGCACCGAAGGCACTCATTTCCAAAAGCAAGGGTTTCACAGGCTTCCCTCCCTCTCTCGCCGACCAAAGCCTTCCAGCAACCTGGTCAGGACAGTCCGTTCCCGGTCTGAAAGAGCTTCTCCGGTTACCTGGGCAAAAAAGGAACCAAAAAGTTCCTGATCCCCCAGACGGCTGAAATCACGTCCCGGCCCCAGGTATTGTGTCGGCCGGGCGGTTTCTATGCGCTGCAAATCCAGAACATGGGGATAGACCTGGCGCAGTTTGCTCATCGGATCCAGGAGTGGCCCCCGATCATGAAGAATTACCTGGATAAAGTCGTTTCGGGAAGGGTCACTGGCGGCATTTTTCAGGATATCCTCCAGATAGCCCTCCACTCTACGCAGATCATGGCGGGGAACAAGTGCTACTTCTTCAATGTGGGTCAGTTGCCCCGCTGCGTCTATTTCCAGTAATGTAAATGCCTTGCGGTGCTCGACTTCTGAAAAGGAATACTTGAGTAAAGAACCGGCATAGCGGATTTTTCGGCTCCCCGCCGCCTGCGGCCGGTGCAGGTGTCCCAGAGCAGTATAATGAAAACGCTGAAAGCATTCTGCCTCCACCATTCCCGCTCCCCCTACTGCACTCAAGGGACGCTCCGAGTCACTTGCCTGGCAGCCGTTTACGAAAGCGTGGGCGAGCGCAATGCAGCGGGCCTGCGGAGGCACCTGTTTCCAGAGGTGCCCGGTAAGCCCCCGCATAGCCTGGTGGTGGTCTTGAAGCGCCTCATCCCGCAGGAAATTGCGTACAAAGGCCGGTTCTGCATAAGGAAAGGGGCAGAAGTAAACCGGGCCATACCGGTCGTGCAAAGGCAAGGGACGGCAAAATTCGCTTAACGTTCCCATCATGTGCAGATTCCGGCTGGCCAAAACCTGCTGGGCAAACCCCAATCTTTCCGGGTTATCATGATTGCCAGCAATCAAAATGGTGGGGACTTTTATCTCCAGGCACAGACGGGTCAGTATCTCACTTAGCAAGGCTACTGCATCGGCCGGCGGCAAGGAACGGTCAAAAACATCTCCCGCCAGAAGGACCGCCTGAGCTCCGCTTTCCTTTACCAGTTTCAGAAACTCTTGCAAGATGTACGCCTGGTCCTCCAGCAAATTAATACCATGAAAGACCCTCCCCAGGTGCCAATCAGCAGTATGTATCAGACGCAAGGGGCCACCTCCGCTCTCCCCGCTAAACACGGCAGGGGGTTAACATTTTATATCATCATAGCTCAGCTATGATGACAATAACAGGTCACCCTAAAAATGTTTAAACTGTTCAATGCTTCAGGCAATTGGGAAATGGCGCACCACAAGAAAACAACCCCGCTCCCTAATGGGGCAGGGTTGCTTTTTCCGGTTTTTATATGGCAAAAACATGTTTACCAATGCTGTTAACGATGGTACGACTCCAGACCCATTTATTGGTGGCGGTAACCGGGTTCCAGTAATAGACTGCACCTCCGCTCGGATCCCATCCCCTTAGAGCAGCTTCAGCTGCCTGGTAGGCAACGTCATCCGGGGTCAGGTAAAACTGTCCGTCACTTACAGCGGTAAAAGCTCCAGGGTCATAGATGATTTGCTGTATGCTATGTCCAAATTTACCTGATTCCAAACGATTCAAAACTACTGCCGCCACTGCAACCTGACCGGTAAAGGGTTCCCCCCGGGCCTCACCAAAAACCAGACGGGCCAGGTCGTGGGTATCCTGGGAGGAATAAGGAACTCCGCTAGCCCTACGAGAAGGTGTGACAGATGGCGGGGGTACTGTTTCCATCTTCCGGCTGATACTGTCGGCAGTATTTTCCGCCGCAGCAGCAGTATCTGACTTTTTTACTCCCGCCGTGCTTTTTCCCGCCGGATTTACATCCTTGTCGTTGGCCTTATCAGCCAGGATCTTCGGGTAGTCTGGGGATTTCGGCAACGATTTGACCTCTTTAATGGTCGCCTCCTGCTCGGGCAGTTGCCCCCCCAGATACGCAAAAGTAGTATGCACCGGCGCCAGGAACAGAAAAGCTAAAAGAATAAATGAAATGCTGCGATGGCATTTTTTTCGAATTATCATCACCTCTTTTTTCACTAAAAAAACCGGTCTAAGGCATTTTACCTGTAAAAACGGTATGGTGGCAAAAGGGCTGCCCCTCCAGACCAGGCCGTTTACCAGAGAGAGCCTATTTTTAACGATTTCTTGCAGCCATTATCGCCAATTGGCATCCCGGTCATTAAGTTTCCAGGCCCATTCTAAAATATTCCGGGGAAGAAACTGGCCGTAGCGGTTAATACGTGCCATTACCAGCAAAATATTACCCCGGCCGACATTCTTGTATGTTGGTAGTTTTCCACTTGCCGTCCAGGTTATCCGTTACCCAAAAAGGCCGCCTTTTTTGGCGACCTTACAAATTGACTACCTAAGGTCCGGTGGGATTGATCCTGTTCCCGAGGTTATCACTATACACGTAAAAAAATGCTGGCTAAATCGCATGCAGGAAGGCAACCTAAAATATAGAAATTGCCTGTCGAACCTGTGAATTCGGTGGGCATATCGGCAGTATATAATGCAAATGGATTTCCGGCAGTTTAAGAACGACTGCCGAAAATCCATTTGCTCTGGTTTAGGCGTATAAATCCGCCACAACAAAATCCAATCCCAGCTCTTTAAGCTTGTCTGCGGAGGGACGTCCATCGGCATCCCAGCCACGCGTTTGGTAGTACTCCTCCAACTGCAGCTCCAAATTGGGAACAAAGCCTTCGTTGGGTCCGCCAATGGTAGAGGTCAGCGTCCTTTGAGGCAAATTGTCATCCGCGCGGGTTACACCGAACCGATTGTTAAAGGCACGCTGTAAATTAATAATCCGCTCACCGATAGCCAGCAGCTCTTTCCCGGTCAGGGAACGTCCGGTGGCAGCGCTTATAGCCGCGGCTATATCATCTGGTCCCAGGGAGAAAGAGAGGATGACACAGACTGTCGCCGAATCAATGGCCGCGCAGTAGTCCTGGACAATCTTGGAAAGAAATCCCTTGCCAACATCTGCTTTAGGATCAGGTATTTCCGTTAACCCGGCTTCCGGCATGGGTTGGCGACCGTCCCAGGCACCTACATAGCCACGGCAGTGGCAGGCGCCACGGGGAGAGGTGGCATAAGTGGCTGCAAAGCTGGAAAAAGCGCGAGGATCATGCATAGGCAGTTCCATTCCTTTAACATGTATCGCATACTCTTCGCTTCCCTGCCCCAATACCTGTGCGGCTTTGCGTACGCCCTGGCTGAGCAGGTCGCCCAGCCCCTCCCGGTTGACCAGTTTATACAACATGGCGAAAATAGCGTCCTTGTCTCCCCACTGTAAATCAATACCTCCGGTGTCTTCCCGGGTAATTATACCGTTTTCATAAGCTTCCATGGCAAAGGCAATGGCTGAACCGGCCGAGATGGTATCTACTCCGTATTCGTTGCACATTTTATTAATGTAACAGATGGACTCCAGATCGTCATTGAGCAGCAAGGAACCAAAGGAGGCCTGGGTTTCATATTCCGGCCCTCCTCCCTCCATCTGGTAGGGACCTTCGGGTATTTCCACATAACGAGCACACTGAATGGGACAGGCATGGCACTCGGGGGGACGCTGTTTAAGTATTGTCTGGGCCATTACGATCCCGTTAACCTTGTTAAATCCCTCTTCCCAGGATCCTAGTTTCCAGTTTTTGATAGGAGTATCACCGGATTGGATAGCCATCGCCATGGCTACACCGGTGCCGTAGGCCTTGAGGGTCGGGGTTAGAGGGCTTTCCTTGACTTTATCCAGGTTGGCCTTCATAACTTTTTTGACAGCATCCTGGTCAGCAGTATTCCACTGGCCATCCCCACTAAGGTAAATGGCTTTTAGATTCTTGGAACCCATGATGGCTCCTGAGCCGCCTCGGCCGGCGGAACGCCCGCCGTCATTGGTAATACAGGCCATATTAACCATTTTTTCACCGGCCGGGCCAATGGCAGCAATACTGGCCTTGCGATTGCCTGCCTGGTCGTAAATCATGTCAATGGCCTCGGGAATAAGCTTGCCCCACATGGAACTGGCATCCCGAAGTTCTGCCTGGTCATTGTTTACGTACAGATAAACCGGCCGGGCTGATTTGCCTTCCACAATAATGGCATCGTAGCCCGCTTTTTTCATGTAATAACCAAACTTGCCAGAGAAACTGGCATCCAGCCACACACCGGTCAGGGGTGAACGGCAGGCAACACTGCACCGTCCCGAGGTGGGGTAAGAACCACCATTTAGAGGCCCGATGGAAAAACAGAGTTTGTTTTCCTCTCCAAATACATCACTTCCGGCGGGTATCTCGTCATAGAGATAACGGGCAGCCAGTCCTGCTCCTCCCAGATAATCCCGCAGGTACTCTTCCGGGATCGCCTCAGTACTAATCTGCCCGCTGGTCAGGTTAACTCGCAATAACCTTCCTGCGTAACCCTTCATAAGATGACTCACCTCCGCGTTTGTATCACATTGGTACAAGGTGTAATGCTAACGTGACATGATGGTGCCAGGTTGCCCATCGGATGTTAACACTTCCCCATTTACCTTTGTCTTTAGTCTCCAATTGCAAAAGTAGTGCCATAACCAGGCACAC
>CAZLYH010000014.1:27338-28967 GCA_964563775.1 uncultured Syntrophomonadaceae bacterium
CGTGGTAGAAGACAAGGAGGTGAAATAACCTCGCAATGCACTACCTTATGCGGCTGCGCCAACAACGAATCTTGCCATGCTTACCACCTTACACGGGCGGTAATTACTCACCGGTAAAATCCAGTAAGTAACGATTCCCTGATGCAGATGGAAGTAATTTCTGCCTGGCCGGGCATGTTACAATATTCTTACCTGAACAGATAAAAATGCATGGAATGAAAGGATGTTTCATTTGCATTTCCATCTGCAAGCAGCTGACCACCGTATTGCCCCTTATATGCGTGCTCTAGCCGTAGCGGTAACTGCCCTGGCAGGGGCGGTACTGGCCATTTGGCTTTTCGCGGGTACAACTTTAGAGGTGCAAGGACTGACGTTTAGGGTCTCACTGGCCCCAGCCCAATCAGGGGCAACGGTAATTGCCCTGCCTCCATTTGGGACCATGGAAGCACATACCCACTCCGGCCCGGTCAACCTGGTGATCCAACTTGAGCAAATTCAGACGGAAACCCTGCGTACACAGCTGGAGGCGCCTCCTGCTGATCACGGGAAACTGGTAACCCGTTTACGTGATAAGGCGGAAAACTCTTTAGCGGGATTCGCCCTGCGCCAAATTGGGTTTGGCCTGCTGGGTGCTTTTCTTCTGGTGCTGATCTTATGGCGTCCGAAATGGTGGGAATCGGCTCTATATGCCCTGGGAAGTGTGTTCCTGTTGGTTATCATCTTATTCGCTATTTTTCGCCAGTACGATCTGGAGGCTTTCCGCGAGCCTGAATACCAGGGTACCCTTAGCATGGCCCCTGCCGTTGCCAGGCTCGCCAGCAACTCTCTGGCCGATTTTCAGGAATTTAAAGACCGCACTGATGAAATAGTAAATAGTATCAAGTCACTCTTTTCCAGCGCCGACAGCCTGCTGGTCCTGGCCAGTCCTGACCAACCGGATGATGTTGTGAAAGTGCTGGTGGTAAGTGATCTGCATTCCAACCCCGTAGGCGTGGAATTGATTAAAACTCTGACTCAACACTTTCAGGCAGATTTTATAGTTAACGCCGGTGACCTGACCGATTTGGGCTCCCTACCGGAAACCAGCATGACCGGAGAGCTGGCAACCGTGAAAATACCCCATCTTTTTAGCGCCGGTAACCATGATACGCCGGAAATCCAGGCTTTTATCGGTAGTTTACCGGGGGGCCAGGTACTAAATGGTGAGATTCTGGAGATCAATGGCCTCAAGGTCATCGGTTTCGCTGACCCTCTGGCGGGTTCCTCCCGGGTAGCCTACGACAGTAAGGAAGAAGAGGCGCAGGCTGTCACCGGCCTGGTGGAAAAAGTACGGTTTACCCTGGAAGGGCAGGTACGGCCTGACATTCTGGTAATCCATAACCCCGTGGCTGCCCGGGAAAGCATGACACTGGCCCCTCTGGTGATCACTGGTCACAACCACCAATTAAGGGTGGAACAAAAGGACAACTCCGTTCTGATCAATCCAGGAACTACTGGTGCGGCAGGGCTGCGCGGCCTTTATTCGGAAACCGGTGCTTCCTACTCTGCTTTGGTGGTATATATAAAACCAGGCCAGGGCGCCCTGGCTCTGGATATGATCCGCTATAACCCGGGCTCACAACAGTTTTC
>CAZLYH010000014.1:29067-37430 GCA_964563775.1 uncultured Syntrophomonadaceae bacterium
CGCCAATATCCTGCCTGGTGGTTTATTAAGGAATTATCTTTTTTTATCAGCAAAATTGTCTAATTATGTTATAATTTTTATACAATGGTTGTGGGAGGTAGGCATGAGATATCCGCTTGCGGAACTGATTAACCTTTCCCAGTTGCAACAACTAATTACTCTGTTTACAGGCGCTACTGGATTGACAGTCTCCGTGGTGGACCTGGACGGGAATATAGTGGTTGCCTCCGAATATCAGTCGGCCTGTCGTGAGTTTCACCGGTTTTGCCTACCTTCGTCCCAGAATTGTCAGCAATTCATATCTCAGCTCACCATCCAGGCTGTTCAGAATAAGGGCTGGACCATGACTACCTGTGCCAACGGCCTGGTGGAAGCCGCCTTGCCGCTAATCCTGGAAGGGACTCATATCGCTACACTTCTGGCCGGCCAGTTCCTGCTTGCCCCCCCGGACCTGGAGGCTTTTCGCCGGCAGGCCCGGGAGCATGCCTTTGATGAGGAGAAATACCTGGAGGCCATACGCCAAATACCCGTTGTACAGCACGATAGGATGGAAAAAATCCTCTTATACTTGGGGGCCGTCGCGGAAGTAGTAGGAAAAATTGCCCTGGAAAAGCTGCATCGGTTCGAGCAAGTAAATTCCGAACTGCTTGCCAGCGAGGAAAAGTTTCGTACCCTGGCGGAAAGCACTTCTGCCCTTATTTACATACTGCAGGGCGAGAGGGTAGCATATGCCAACCCGGCCTTGCAACGGCTAAGTGGTTTTAGCTGGAAAGAGCTTAGCCGCAAAAAATTCTGGGAGCTGGTGCACCCTGATGATTACCAAATGGTAAAAAAGCTGGGTCTGAAAAGGCAACAGAGAGACTTTTTGCCGGATCGTTATGAATTACGGCTGATAACCAAAAGTGGTGAGACACGCTGGATTGACCTTACGGCCCGTTATTACAGTTTTCAGGGAAAGCCGGCAGCCTTGGCTTCTGCTTTTGACATTACCGAACGGAAGGCTATGGAGGATGAAATAAGCCGACAAAGAGAGGCCTTATCCCTTTTTCTGGAACATTCACCGGCAGGCACGGCCATTATTGATGCCCAAGGAACAATTGTCTATCTAAATGCCCGCGCCCAGAAGTTTACTGGCTATTCCCTGGAAGATATACCCACCATGGATGCCTGGCTAAGGCTGGCCTATCCCGACCCGCAATACCGCCAGCAGATTATGGACAATTGGTACCAACAATTGGCCGAAAAAGGTACTGCCCGGGGGCTGGTTCGGGCCCGGGGCAAAGATGGGGAATGGCACTACCTGGACTTCTACGGAGTCACCCTGGTAAACGAGCAAACGGTCGTATCCATCTGGGATATCACCTGGCAAAAGCGGGTGGAAGAAGAACTGCGTATCAGTGAAGCCCGCTTTCGGGCACTAACCGATGCTTCTTTCGAGGGTATTATCATTAGTGAAAACGGTATAGTTATTGAGGCCAACCAACGCGCCGGCGAAATCTGCGGGTATAAACCCCAGGACTTGGTGGGAAGGCATTTTTCCAACCTTTCCGCTCCGGAATCCCTGGAGATAATAAAAAGCCATTTGGACTCCCGGGTGGAGCTTCCCTATGAGGCAACCGTACTACGCCCCGATGGAGCACGCATACCAGTTGAAATCCAGGGGAGGATGTTCACCTATAAAAACCGCCAGGTTCGGGCATCGGCCATCCGCGATCTCAGTGAACGAAAGAAAAGTCAGGAGGAAATCGATAAGAAAAACCGAAACCTGCAGGCGCTCTTTTTTAATACCCCGGACGCGGTTGCTATGGGAGACTCCAACCAGATCATTGTTGATGTCAACCCTCGTTTTTCAGCTCTTTTTGGTTATAGTCGCGAGGAGTGTATCGGCAGCAATCTGACTGACCTGCTGTTGACTGACGAATATTATGCCGAATATCAGGAGCACCTGCACCTGACCAAAATGGGGCTGTCGGTGACCGGGGAGACCCAACGCAGGAATAAGTCCGGCCAACTAATCGATGTTTTTGTAAAGGTCATCCCCATTGCCAACTACGGCTACTACGTGATATATTCTGACATCAGCAAACGCAAGGCAGCAGAAAAAACCATCCAGAGCCAGCTGCGGGAGTTGGAAGCCAAAAATGCGGAAATGGAGCGTTTTACCTATACCGTGTCCCATGACCTGCGCAGCCCGCTGATTACCATAAAAGGATTCGCCGGGCTGATGTTGGAAGATTTGCATAACCGCAATGTTGACCAGCAGCAAGTGGACCTTATGCGAATTATTAACGCTGCTGACAAGATGGATCAACTTTTAAGGGATCTACTGGAGCTATCCCGCGTGGGTCGTCTGCTCAATCCCTTTACCCGTTTTCCCTTGTACGAGGCAGCCAGTGAAGCGGCAGAACTCCTAACCGGGAGGCTGCAGGAGCGCGCTGTACGCCTGAATATTGCTGCCGATCTTCCCGTGGTTTGGGCAGATAAGGCGCGGATACGGGAAGTCTTCCAAAACCTGCTGGAAAATGCCATCAAGTTCATGGGGGACAACTCTGCGCTAATAGAGGTCGGTTGGGAGCAAGGGGCCACCGAAAAGGTCTTCTTTGTCCGCGATAATGGCATCGGTATCGACTCGCGCTACCTGGAAAAGATCTTCGGCTTGTTTGACCAGCTTGACCCGCATAGCGAAGGAACTGGCATCGGCCTGGCTCTGGTTAAGCGGATTATTGAGTTCCATGAAGGACGTATCTGGGTGGAATCACCCGGACCCGGCCAGGGGGCCTGTTTTTACTTTACCCTGCCGGAAAAAAAGAAGCGTAGAGAGGAGCAGAATTAATGTCGAGTCCCCTTCTGGTACTGCTGGTGGAAGACAACGATGACCATGCGGAACTGGTCATGCGCAATTTTGAAAAATTGGACTTCCCTTGCCACATTCAACATGTCCGTGACGGAGAGGCGGCCCTTGATTACCTGTTTCGTAGGGGCGTTTACGCCGGTTTGGCCGGGACCCCTTTTCCATCACTTATTCTCCTCGACCTTCGTCTTCCCAGAATTGACGGGTTAAGCGTCCTTAAGGAAATCAAAGCAGCGGAGGACTTGCAGGTGATTCCTATCGTAATCCTTACTTCCTCGGAATCAGACAGCGATATCCATTCCGCCTACCAGAACCATGTAAACAGCTTCCTGGTAAAGCCATTGGATGGGGCGTGTTTTTCCCGCTTGATGCAGGAACTGGGCCTTTACTGGTTGCAGCGCAATATCAGCCCCGGGATACAAGGCACCAGAACCGCACCGTAAGGAGACATGCCCATGGTAAAACACATCAAAATACTAGTAATTGAAGACGAAGAGTCCCATGCCCAATTGATTCAGAGGGCCTTTGAAAGGCACCGGGATGATTTCGACGTGCATTTTGTCTCCACCCTGGCCCAGGCAGGTGATTTTCTGGCGGGAACTGATCCCGACATCGTCCTGTGTGACTGGATATTACCAGACGGAAAAGGATTGGAAATTCTGGCACCAGAGCGGGACAACAGTCTGTACCCGGTGGTTTTAATGACCAGTCACGGCAATGAAGAGCTGGCCGTGGAAGCCATGAAGGCGGGCGCGCTGGATTATATAGTTAAGTCTCCGGAAGCCTTTTCCAATATGCCTCACTTCGTTTTGCGGGAAATCCGGGAATGGGAACACATCCTGGCCCGGCGCCGGGCGGAAAACCGCCTGCAGCAAGTACTCCTGCAAACGGTGGAAAGCCTGGCCTTGCTGGTGGAAAAACGTGATCCCTATACCTATGGGCACCAGAAAAAGGTGAGCCAGCTAGCCTGCGCTATCGGCCGCGAAATGCAGCTCAGTGATGAAACCCTGCAGGGCCTTTATTTTTCTTCCATTTTGCATGATATAGGCAAAATCACGGTCCCGCTGGAGTACCTTAACAAGCCGGGTAAATTAGATCCTCTGGAATTTGACATTATCAAAACCCACCCGCAGAATGCCTATGAAATGCTCAAAGCCATAGATTTTGAAGCACCGGTGGCCCAGATCATTTTACAGCATCATGAAAAATGTGATGGTTCAGGCTATCCCTATGGACTTGGTGCCCAACGCATCCTCCTGGAAGCCCGGATTCTGACCGTAGCCGATGTGGTAGAAGCAATTTCTTCCCACCGCCCTTATCGCCCTTCCCTGGGAATCACGGCGGCCCTGGATGAGATCGCCTCCCACCGGGGAATTCTGTACGATACTGACATAGTAGAGGTTTGCCTGAAGTTATTCCGCGAAGGCCGCTTCCAATTCGAGTAAATCCCCTTAGCACTTTTTCCTCATCATCAACTCATCCCTCTTGCAGACCTTTCCACCCGTGCTCCCATCTCTTTTTTTCTTTTGCAGAAGAAACCAAGCTTCGGTATCTGACCTGTACCTGTGCGCGCCCGAATGGCTCAATGGGTAATATTCCCTGGGTTTGGGCCAGGCTTGCCGCTGCGGGGATTTTAGAGCAGTACCAGCAGGGAGGCATTATTTACCGAAAGGGAACGCCGGTGAAGCGTTGAAAGGTAATGCTAAACCGGGATAACGACTGCCATAAATCGATGGCCTGGCCGTTTGCCAGTAAAGCACTAAAGTACATGAAAGAGAGGTCACAGCATGAGTAGAAAAGTAACCTTAATTGTTATAGCAATTGCCATTTTCCTATCCAGTTCACTGGGATTTGTCCGTCCAGCCCAGGCCGATACATATCCAGGGTACTATTCCCTGGCCGCCCGGCAGAAATCTAATCATGATTACCTGATTACCACCCGCAACCGGGATGCAGATACTACTGTCATCGCCATTCACGGCGGCAAAATTGAACCGGGAACCGGTGAAATAGCTACAGCGGTCGCTCGTAAGGGCGGATTTAATCTGTATGTTTTTGCGGGGATTAAATCGTCTAATAATGGATGTTTGCACATCACTTCCACCCGTTTCAATGAACCCACCGCCCGGAAACTGGTAGCCCGTTCCCAGAAAACCCTGGCTATCCACGGCTGCAGCGGCAAGAGTCACATCACCTATATTGGGGGCCAGGACAAGGAGCTGGGCAGTAAAGTAGAAAAACATCTGAAGAAAGCAGGCTTTAAAGTGCGAAAAGCCCCCGCGCACCTGGATGGGAAGGAAAATAAAAACATCTGCAACCGGAATGCCTCGGGTGAGGGAGTGCAGCTCGAACTAACCTGGGCAATGCGCAAATCCTTGCTATCCGGGGGAGAAAACAACCCGGACTTAAAGCGCTATGTAGAATCCCTGGCAGAAGCGCTGGCTGAGTAATTGGTTGACTTTCTTCTCATCTTTTGGCAGTCTTTTACAGCAGCCCGGCGCGGTGAGCCACCCGCTGCAGGGAAATTTCACCCGCCGGGCGGAGGCGGTCTTCGTCCAGATGGAGGAGCCGCCCGTCCTGCATAAGCAGCTTGCCGTCCACCAGTACTGCCTGTACGTCCGCTGCTCGGGCCTGATAGACCAACTGGCTGTAAACTCCGGCAGCATTTAAGGGGCGGGTGTGCCACCCGGCCAGGCTGACCACAGCAATATCGGCCTTCTTACCCGGCTCCAGGCTGCCGGTCTCCCTTTCCAGCCCCATGGCACGTGCCCCTCCCAGCGTAGCCATCTCGAAAACCTGCTGAGCCGGCATGCTCTGCGGTCCATGCCCGGGCTTCTGGATGAGTGCTGCCAGACGCATTTCCATGAATGCGTCCAGGTTGTTGTTGCAGGGCGGACCATCCGCCCCCAGGGATATATTGCACCCCTGTATCAAAAGCTCTGGTACCGGAGCAATACCCGACCCCAGCTTTAGATTGGAGGATGGACAGTGGGCCACGTGCGTACCGCTTTCTGCCAGAATGGACAGCTCATCATCCCGCAGGTGAATGCAGTGGGCTAGAACCAGGCGAGGGTTGCAAAGCCCCAACTCATTAAGGTAAACCACGTTGGGGAGGCCCCGCTCCTGCTCCACCAAAGCTACCTCGTCCCGGTTCTCCGAGGCATGGGTATGCACCGGAACCTGGTAATGCAGGGCCAGCCGGGCCGTCTCCCGCAAGAGGCGGTCACTGCAGCTTACCGCAAAGCGGGGACAAAAAGCATAGTGAATCTTTCCCCCCGACTGTCCTTCCCAGCGTTGCAGCAAATCCAAGCTCTCCTGCAGAGCCTCGTCCATATTCTCCAATAAGCTATCCGGGACCCCATCCCCGCAGTCCATCAGGCACTTTCCTCCCAGGTAGCGGATCCCAGCCTGCTGCACAGCAGAAAAAACTGCATCAGTATGGTGTACGCTGGCCATGTCGATAATAGCCGTGGTTCCCCCCCGCAAAAGTTCCGCACAACCCAGCAAAGCAGAAATATACATGGAATCGCTGTCATGGCTGGCTTCCAGCGGCCAGATGCGTTTTTGCAGCCAATCCAACAGGGCCAGGTCGTCAGCCATGCCCCGAAACAGGGTCTGGCAGAGATGAACATGGCTCTGAATCAAGCCGGGAATAACCAGACTTTCCCGGGCATCTATGCACAGATCAATTTCTTCAGCTTGGGCAGGATCCAAGCTGACAATGCGATCGTCCTCAAGGAGCAGGTCACCCCGGATAATTTCCCGCTGCGGGTTCATAGTAACCAGAACCCCGTTTTTAATCAGAGTCTTCAATATCGTCCCTCTTTTCCTGCTTTACCAAGCTCTTTTAGTTTTCCTTAAGGATAACCAATTACATACAAAAAGCAACTACCTGGCTCCTTCCAGGTTGAGCAACGCATAACCATATAACCGTTCTCTAACCTGGCAGAAGCCTCCTTTTCCCAAAGCAAGGGGACGGTTTTTGGCTCGCTTGGATCGAGAAAAAACCGTCCCCGGGGAGAAATCTCTGCAGGACTATCCTATTCTTTAGGCGGCTGCCACACTTCCCATACCTTTCCTGCCAGGGCAGTGGAAGGCTTTAATGTAGCTCCTCCCGGTTCCCACCCGGAAGGAATCACCTCATTCGTGTCCCGATTATGCTGGAAGGCCTGAATCTGTCTTAAGAGCTCTTTGGGGTTTCTCCCCACCGGAGGAGCCAGGATTTCCGCTGCCTGGATGATTCCATCAGGGTCAATCAAGAAACGCCCCCGGATATCCACTCCAGCCTTTTCATCATACACTCCATACAGGCTACCAATCTTTCCACCCCGGTCACTGAGCATGGGAAAAGGAATTCCGCCATCCACCATTTTGCCTAGCTCAGTTTCATTCCATACCTTGTGCGAAAAAACACTGTCCACACTCATGGCCAATACTTCAACGTCCAAGCTTTGCAGCTTTCCATAGCCCACGGCTATGTGTGATAATTCGGTCGGTCAAACAAAGGTAAAGTCCCCGGGATAGAAACAGAGTACCACCCATTTGCTACGATAGTCGGAGAGTGTTACTTTCTTAATCTTCCCATTGTGAAAGGCCTCAGCAGTAAAGTCAGGGGCTTCTCTGGTTACCAGCATGATTTTACCTCCCTCCTTGAACCCTTATACTTGGCGGGTTCGGTTAACTTCATGCTAGCATCCCGGCATCCTATAATTCTACCTATTCCGATCATATATTCTATGCAGGTATACCTGCTCCAACCCACATTAATGTAATCGGGATGTTTAAAGCTGATTAGCGCTGCCTTTTTACCGCTATCCCTTTAGTGAGCCGACAGGACCGTTCCTAAAAAGGCGCGGGTGCGTTCATGCCCGGGGTTTAACAGCACCTGTTCGGCACTGCCCTCTTCCACTATCAGACCTTCATCCATAAATAAAACCCGGTTGGCCACCTCACGGGCAAAGCCGATTTCGTGGGTGACCACCACCATGGTCATGTGTTCCAGGGCCAGGTCTTTCATAACTGTGAGAACTTCTCCGGTTAGCTCGGGATCCAGCGCGGAAGTGGGCTCATCAAAACACATAATATCCGGATTCATCGCCAGGGCACGGGCGATGGCCACCCGCTGCTGCTGTCCGCCGGAAAGCTCGAAGGGGTAGTTGGCGGCCTTCTGGGACAACCCCACCTTTTTGAGCAGTTCCCGGGCATTTGCTTCGGCCCGCTCCCTTTCCACCTGCTGGACCAGTCGAGGAGCCACCATTAGATTCTCCAGTACCGATTTATGGGGAAAAAGATTAAAATTTTGAAACACCATGCCCATTTTGCGCCGGAGGTGGGCAATAGTCTTTTCGTCACTATATACCGCCTTGCCCTCAGGACCGTTTTCCACCATGGTTTCCCCTTCAACGTCGATGCGCCCCCGGTCAATGGTCTCCAGCCGGTTCAGGCAGCGCAGGAAGGTGCTCTTGCCCGATCCCGAGGGACCGATGATGGCAATTACCTCCCCCTTTTCCAC
>CAZLYH010000015.1:0-3672 GCA_964563775.1 uncultured Syntrophomonadaceae bacterium
GGACCGTCCCCTTGCCCCTCCTTCTGTTGGCCGGCCTGGTCGATGAGCCGGCACATTTCGTCCACCCGTTTTTCCCAGGAGTGTTCCTTAACAAATTCCAGGCGCTGGTGTTGTTTTTCCGGGGTGTCGGCCAGGGCGCGTTCGATGGCGGCAATAAAGCCGGCTTCCCCGGCACCGATTTCCACCAATCCCTCCAGCATATCCAGTTCGGGCATGGGAGTGGAAACCACCGGTTTGCCGGAAGCCAGGTATTCGTAAAGCTTGAGGGGGTTCACGGCCTGCGAGAGCCGCCCCGGGCGGAAGGGATTCAGGCAGACATCGAATTTCTTCAGATAGGCGGGCAGTTCTTCTTTATCCCGCGCCCCCGTAAAGGTAACGTTGGCCAGGCCCTGCAGGGCGGCCACATCGGCATCGTATTCTACCGGTCCCACCAGCACCAGGTGCCAATCGGGCCTTTTGCGGGCCACCTCGCCCAGGAGGGCCAGGTCGATCCATTCTTTGATGCGGCCAATGAAACCCAGGACCGGCCCGGTAAGATCGGCCACATCACTGGCTACGGGCAGCTCAGGGTCCAGGGCCCGGCGGAAGTTCTCAACATCGGCAGCATTACGCAGCAGGTGTATGTTTGGGTTGTAAGGGCTTTTATCATCATACAGAGGCTGGGCGGTAACCAGAACCAGATCGGCCTTTTGCAGCAGCTCTATTTCCATCTGCCGCACCAGGGCAGCGTTGAAGCCCTGGAAGGCGGAATGTTCGTCCACGCAATCGTAGATCAGCAGCTTTTCCCCCAGCCGCAAAGCCAGGTCGGCACTGTTGGGCAAATAGGTTATCAGGATAGGCTCTGAAAACCCGGCCTGCCAGGCCACTTTTTTCAGCGCCCGGGCCAAAATGGCCTGATTGAGCCGGTTAACCCAGCGCCAGCGGTTGGCAAATGGCAGCAGGGGTGGCGGTGAGTAGAGATAGAGGTTTTCCTTGCGCACTCTCAGTCCCTGACGCCACTGGCCCCATTTGGACCACAGGGAGCGGTCCCGCAGGGGGGAGAGGATGCTTATCGGGGTCTCGACATAGATGATCCGGTTGGATGCGGGCATCCGCCACACCAGTTGCTGGGTACGTGCCCAGAGGGGATCAAAGTCCACCCCGGCGATACAAATTAAATCCTGATGTTCCAGTGTTCTCAGCTCCTCAAATTAGGGACAAGGGGACGGTCCTTTTGTCCCGCTATCCTGGGCTCATTGGGGAGGGACAGAAGGACCGTCCCCTTGTCCCTTTAGGGTTTCATATATCTTCTCCACCTGGCGGGCCATTCTTTCCTGGCTGAAGTCTTCTACGGTCTGATGGCCTTCTGCCACCAGGCTTTCCGCCAGGCCGGGCTCGGTGAGAATCCGCTTGATGGCCCGGGCCAGTTGGTCGGCATCGCGCGGCTCCACCAGCAGGCCGTTTTTTCCATCGGTGATTATTTCCGGAATGCCCCCGGTATTGCTGGCCACCACCGGGACTCCAAAATACATGGCCTCCAGAACCACCAGTCCCAGTCCCTCCATCACGGAAGGAACACACAGGAGATCGCTGACCGCGTAAATGTCTTCTACTTTGCCCCAGTAGCCGGGCATTCTTACCCGCTCCTGCAGCCCCAGTTGCTTAACCAGGGCCTCCAGTTTCCGGCGCTGCTCCCCTTCCCCAATAATGAGGAACTGGGCTTCAATCCCTGCATCAATTACCTGCCGGGCCGCCTCCAGAAAATAACGGTGCCCTTTTACCGGATGCAGGCGGGCCACCATGCTGACCACCTTTTTGCCCTCCGCCAGTCCCAGTTCCCGGGCCAGCTCAGCCGCGGGACGGGACTCTGTAAAGCGGGAAACGTTTAGCCCGTTATAGATGACACTTATCTTGGCGGGACTGACTCCCATGCTCTCGATTTCGTCACGAATGGCCCCGGAAATAGCAATGAAGTGGTCGCTGTTGTGGTTGGTCAGACGGGTTATAAGACGGGCAAATGCGGCCTTAAGCCAGGAATCGTAGTCAAAACGCAACACGCTGTGCACCGTGGTTACCACCGGGATTCCCTCCAGGCGGGCAGCTTTGCGGGCTACCAGGTTGGCCCGCACCCCATGGGTATGTACGATGTCTATTCCTTCCCGGCGTATGAGTTCCCGCAGGGGCTGAACCGGGGTCAGATCCAGGCGGTGTTTCATAGCCATAACCTGGGCCGGGAAGCCCTTTTCTGCCACCAGTCCGGCAAATGGGCCGGCACACAGGCAAACCAGAAAAGGCTGGTAGCGGTTCTTGTCCAGCAGTTGCATCTGGGTAAGAACCAGTTCCTCCGCACCTCCCACCTCACCGCCACCAATCACATGCAGCACCTTGATTTTATCCATGATCACCCTCCCCGGCCGTGCCGCTGCTCGCCGGCAGAGCCAGCAGGATCCCCAGGAAAAACCAGAAGTAGGTGGACATCAGGGGAAACTCAAACAGGTTTTCCACCATGTTGTGCCCGAGAATGGCAATCAAGGCCACCAGGATACCGGTGCCCACTGTTTTTAGATAGGGATCCCCAAGGGCCTCCAGGCGTCGCCTTCCCAATCGGAGAGCGGAAAAGAGCAGGTAGAGAAAAGCACTGATTCCAATCAGGCCGGTTTCCGTGGCCAGTTTGATGTAGTAATTATCTACGCTGTAGGCGGCTTTGGGGAAGTTGGCGATGGCTACGCCTCCCCCGAAACGGCCCAGGCCCAGACCGGTAAGCGGCGCCCCCTGCCAGTATTCCACTGCCCGCGACCAGCCTACAATGCGCCCCCCCTCGGCAGCGGAAGCCACGTACTGGGGACTGAGCATATAGGCCATGCGGTTATAAACCGAAGGAACAGCTACCGGGGTGATGATCGCCAGGGCCAGCAGAAGGATCAGTATGCGTCTGTCCAGCCATAGTCCCAGGAGGATGAAGGCCATGAAAAAGAGCAGCCAGGCGCCCCGGGACAGGGTAAACACCAGGCATAGAGCGGCAATGCCGGCTACGCCCAGATAGACCCGCTTTTTGAGCCAGTTTTTGCAGGCCATGAAGGAAGCAAAGGCCAGGCTGGCCTCCAGGATGAGGAAGCTGCCCAGGACATTGGGGCTGCCAATAAAGGAAAAGGCCCGGGTACGAACGGCCGTCTCGGCCCGGTCCACCCAGGTGGCGGGAATCTCCACTCCAACTATATACTGGTATATTCCGTACAGGGCCACTACCAGCCCCACCAGCAGGAAGAGATCGCAGAAGTTTAAAATTTGGCGGCGGTCACGCATCAGGTTTACGGCTACAAAGAACCAGAAGCTATACTGCACCACGGCCCGCAGTTCCATAAGGGCCACTCCCGGTTCACTGCCTTTTATCAAGAAACTGAAGAACATGGCGACGTAAAAGATGAGCAAGGGAAAGAACAGCCCGCCCCCGTGGGGTTTATCTCCCCGGGCGGCTACCAGCAGGATCCAGCTGGCCACTACCAGGATAAAGAGCATTTCATCCCAGTAGCCAGCCATAAAAGCCAGGCCGGAATTACGCAGCCCGTAATCGATCAAAACATAACCGGCCACTATATAAAGCAGATAGCGATTAATGTTTGCCAGGAAACGTTCCATAATTTAATACCTTTCAAAAGCCTGGTAATAGCCGTTCTTGACGCTGACTAACGCAGA
>CAZLYH010000015.1:3772-22980 GCA_964563775.1 uncultured Syntrophomonadaceae bacterium
TTTAATACCTTTCAAAAGCCTGGTAATAGCCGTTCTTGACGCTGACTAACGCAGACTTATGGTAAACGAGGTTATAGGGTTACCGTTTTTGACGCTGACTAACGCAGATTAACGCTGAATGGATTGTATACGATAATAAATTTTCTTTTATATACTAACCGATGAAGTTAGGGCAGTGATCACCTTTTAATCTAATCCGAAATATTCATTATTCATTTCTTCAGCGTCCGTCAGCGTAAGTCAGCGTCAGAATTCCCCGTCAGCGTAAGTCAGCGTCAGAAATCCCCTATCCGTGTCCATCCAAACAAATCCGCATCATCCGTGTCCCCGTCACCCCCGTACCCCCGTCAGCGTAAATCAGCGTCAGAAAAATCCGTCCCTCATTCCGTCCGGTGCCACCAGCCCAGCAGCCGCCCGGCCAGGCTCCCTTCCCAGACGCCCGGGCGCGGGGCGATAAAAGGCAGCAACAGTCCGCTGATCAGGAGCAGGTATTCCAGCAGGGTTCGCAACAGCGAATGCTGGTTTATCATCAGATCAAAGCCAAAATAAAAAAACATCAACAGCCCCAGAAACCCCAGCGGGTTCTGCACCAGAAAGCTGCCCTGGGAAACGCGGTTTATCGGCTTTCCCAGGTGCTGCAGGCCCGCTGTTAGCCGGTCCAGGCAGCTCCTGCTTAGCTTATAAGCAATAGATGTCAAAAAGACCTGGCTGCGGTCCTCGGGCGCCTGTACCAGCCAGCCCAGCAGCCAGCTCCCTGCCAGCGCCCGATAGCACACGCTGTTGGTCCAGTAGGTCATAACTCTTTCATCCTTTTTCCCGCTTTACAGAGCAGTACAATTACTGCCCTTTGTGCACGTCTACGGAGAGGATTTCCCCCTCCACCTCCACGGTCTGAGTCTTGAAGATATACTTGTCTATTCCCGCCCGCACCGGCTGTCCGGCCAGGAATACTTCAGCCCCGGTGAAGGATACCGGACCTTCCAGAGTCAGGTAAACATCCTTGCGGAAAGGATGCTGCTGTAAAACCAGCTCCCCATCCGCCCGGGTGTCGCTGTCCCGAGCAGTCAGCACCTTAAGTTCCGTTACCCGTACCGGTTGCACCTGTCCGCGGGCTACCAGCTCGTCCCCCTGATGGATCTGTTCGGCCACTTCCGGCCGCAGATAGGGACAGAGCACCTTAACGGTAGCCGTGTAGGTTTCCGCCGGAGCCTGCTGTTTTTGCCGGTAAAAATACCCGCCAGCCAGCAGCAGGATAAGCAGCAGCACCACCAGGTCAATAATATTGATCAGACCAAACAGCCGGCCTTTTTCATCGATCAAGACGACCCTCCTCCATTCCACCGTTACATTCTCTAGTATGATATAGCAAAACCCCTCCTGTCGCAAGGGGGGCGCAAAACAAGGGGACGATCCCCGATTTTGCGGGAGGACCGTCCCTCTTATTTGCCGTGTGTTATATTTGCTATTTCTGGTACTTATCAGGCAGCCAGCTATTTACCAGGTCCTGGTTCTCTTCCACCCACTGGCGAGCCGCTTTTTTCCCGTCTTTCGTTTCTTCGGCCAGAACCATGGCCCGGCTCAGGTCGTCGGAGGTCCAGGCAAAGTTATCAAACAATTCGTAAACCTCGGGCATGTCTTCTTTCAAGCCCTGGCGTACCACCGTGTTAATGGTTTCTTCTTCTCCGTAAACCTTTTTGGGGTCATCCAGATATTTAAGGTCCCAGCGGGCAAACTTCCAGTGCGGTGTCCAGCCGGTGACCGCCACCCATTCCTTTTTATCTATAGCCGTTTTCAGGGCTCCCACCATGGTGGCATCTGAACCCTCCATGATCGTATAGTTCAGCCCGTAGTCCTGCAAGGCCTGATTGGTGGCCTTCATTATCCCCGCGCCGGGGTCGATGCCGATGATCTGCCCGTCGAATTTGTCTTTTACGCTGTTCAATTCCTCAATGGAATTAATCGTTACGTATTCAGGAACTACCAGGCCAATCCGGGCTCCATGCATGTTGGGTCCCAGGTCTTCAACTTTGTCGCCTACTTGTTTCATGTATTCGCCGTGGGTTACCGGCAGCCAGCAGCAAAACATGGCGTCACCGTTTTTTGATGCCAGCCCCTGGTACATGGCTCCGGCAGTAAGCGGAATCATTTCCACCTTGTAGCCCATTTCGTTTTCCAGGATATCGGCTATCACATTGGTGGTAGCTGTGGCGCAGGCCCAGGTTACATAAACCAGTTTTACTGTATCTCCTTTATCCGCCTGGGGGCCACCGTTTCCACCGGTGCCGCACCCTGCTATCAGCAGGGAGAAACATAATACAACTGCCAGCAGCAATGTCCCTTTGCTTGGTTTTCTCATCAACTCCTCAGCCTCACTTTCTAGTTGTTTTACCGAGGTTCTGAGTCAACCGGTCCAGAATAATGGCCATGATGACGATAGCCACTCCGGCGGTGAAACCCATCCCCATGTTCAAGGTTTGAATCGCTTCCCAGACAACACCTCCCAGGCCTTTGGCTCCAATCATGGCCGCAATGACTACCATGGATAAGGAGAGCATGATACACTGGTTGATGCCCGCCAGAATGGTTGACCGGGCCAAAGGAAGTTCTATTTTCAGCAGCATCTGCATGAAAGTCGAGCCATAGGATTTACCCAGTTCGACCAGCTCCTCCGGTACCTGCCTGATACCCAGGTCGGTAAGGCGGATAACCGGGGGCATGGCAAAAATAATGGTGGTAATTACCGCCGGTACTACCCCCAGTCCGAAAAAGGGAATGGCGGGCAGCAGGTAGACGAAGGCCGGCAAGGTCTGCATAAAGTCCAAAATCGGGGAAATAATGCGATGGGCGGTGTGGCTCTTGGCCGCCAGAATGCCCAGGGGTATCCCGATTAATATGCATAGAAATACCGCCCCGATGACCAGGGCCAGGGTCTGCATGGTGACATCCCACAGGCCAATGTTGATTATAAACAGCAGTCCGATGGCTGTGAAAATGGCAATCTTCTTCCCGGCCAGCCACCAGGCCAGCAGGACAAATACCAGCACAATGAACTCCGGGGGCAGGCTGATGAGGGTGTCCTGCAGGTTGATGATGCGCTCCCGCAAGAATTCGGACATGGCCTGGGTGGCGTCGGAACAGTGCACCGTCAGGTAGGCAATGGCCCGGTCGGTCCATTCAGCCAGCGGAATACGGGGAATTCCCTCAGCCCACAGCTGTTGTAATGTGCTGGAAAGCCCGGCGATTTTACTCATTTTCGGGCCTCCTTTCTCCGGCCAGGCCGGCAATAACCGACCCACGCACCAGTACGCCCTTTAAAACCTTATCTTCATCTACCACTGCTATCGGCACCCGGGTATGAGCCAGGGTTTCCAACAGGTCGGCCAGCGGGGTGTCCGGCAAAGCAGTAGGGACATCTTCCAGGATGATTTCTTCCAACTGCCGGTGGCCCTGCTTAACCAGTGCGGAAGCGTCTTCGGCCTGAATGTAGCCGCGCAGGCGCCCTTCCCGGTCCAGCACGTAGAGGGTGGAAAGACCGTTGCGTTCCATTAAATGTAATGCCGTACGGGGTCCATCCTTGGGATGGACTACGGCCCGCGGCTTGACCATTACGGCGCCTGCAGTCAAGGCCTTGCTGCGATCAACGTTTTCCACAAAGCGGGCTACATAATCACTGGCCGGAGATAGTAAAATGTCCTCCGGTTCTCCCGTCTGCACCACCTCACCAGCGCGCATCAGAGCGATGCGGTCGCCTATTTTCAGTGCCTCATCCAGGTCATGGGTAATGAAAACAATGGTTTTTTGCAGTTTGCTTTGGATTTCCAGCAGTTCATCCTGCATTTCCTGGCGAATCAGTGGGTCCAAGGCACTGAAAGGCTCGTCCATGAGTAAAATGTCCGGGTCGGTTGCCAGGGCCCGGGCCAGCCCTACCCTTTGCTGCATGCCCCCGCTCAGGTTATCGGGATAGTAATCTTCCCAGCCTTGGAGTCCCACCATTTTTATAGCCTGGGCGGCCCGTTCCGTACGCTGGTCACGGGACATCCCCCGAACTTCCAGGCCGTAGGCTACGTTATGCAGAATGGTACGATGGGGGAGCAAGGCAAAACGCTGAAAAACCATGGCCATTTTACGGCGGCGAAACTGGAGCAGTTCGCCGGATGGCATGGTAACAATATCCTTTCCGTCGATTAACACTTGTCCATCGGTAGGCCTGATCAGGCCGTTTACGCACCTTAAAAGAGTGGATTTGCCGCTGCCGGAAAGCCCCATGATGACAAAGCTTTCCCCCTCGTCAACAAAGAGGTTGACCTGGCGCATCCCCACCACCAGTTTGGTTTTCTGGCGAATGGTGTCATTGTCTACCCCGGCGCGAACCATTTCCAGGGCCTTTTCCGGGTTGCTGCCATAGATTTTGGTTAGATTCTGTAAGTCGATTTTATGCATGTATCACCAATCCTTATTCTGAGGGACGGAGGAATAAGGGGACGCTTCGAAACCACTGAAAAAGTAATAATGACCTGGTTTGGATGTATTATGCTCCGTCAACAACTCCTGAACATTTATACATCCGAATAGGGTTTTTCAGTAGTTTCGGACGCTTATCTTGTCCCCTGGGTTATTCTCCTTGAAGAGGGACAAAAGGACCGTCCCCTTGTCTCTGTCCCTGGTTCCTGACTTAGACGGGGGATAACGTTGTTGCAGAAAAATTAATGAAAGAAAAATACCATTCTCTTCCCCCTTAATGCTTACGAGGTTAGCTGACGGGTTCGGGCCAGGGAGCCCTACCAGCATTCTGGATTCACCCCAACATTTGGTTCCCCCGCTCTTGAACCGGGCAGTTCAAGATTCAGCATCTGAGAACGGCTAGGTTGTAATTTTGAGTTTAGGAAATTATAACTCTTTTTATTATAGGCCTATAGAAAGGAATTTTTCAAAGGGGCTGTCCTGACCGGGACCGGTGTAAGGCCCTCACAGCGGGAAGGAGCACCGCGGTCCTCCCCAAAAGGCGGGAATACTGCCATAAACGGCAAAAAAGGGACAAGAACCGTTCTCTTGTCCCTCTTAAATCGGTCTACTCGCGGGGCCGGAGAGTGGGAAAGAGAATGACGTCACGGATGGAGGGGGAACCGGTGAGGATCATGACCAGGCGGTCAATGCCGATGCCCATGCCTCCTGCCGGGGGCATCCCGTATTCCAGGGCGTTAAGATAGTCTTCGTCCATCATGTGTGCTTCGGCATCGCCTCCGGCCCGTTTCTCCACCTGGCGCATAAAACGCCCGCGCTGGTCGATGGGATCGTTGAGCTCGGAAAAGGCGTTGGCGATTTCCCGCTGCAGTATAAAGAGTTCGAAGCGGTCGGTAAAAGCGGGGTTGTCGCGGTTGCGTTTGGCCAGCGGGGAAATCTCCACCGGATGGCCGTAAACAAAGGTGGGTTGGACCAGCTTGTCCTCCACAAACTCCTCGAAAACCAGGTTTATAATTTCCCCGCGGGCGGGGTTGCCTTCCAGTTCCAGTCCCAGGCCACGGGCCGCTTCCCGGGCCTCCTCATCGCCCTCCAGGCGGGTGAAGTCCACTCCGGCAAACTTGTGGATGGCCTCCAGCATGGAAATGCGCGTCCAGGGCGGGGTAAAGTCAAGGTACGCACCTTCTGATTCTACTGCCATGCTGCCGTTGACCTGCAGGACTACGTTGGAGATCATCTCCTCGGCCAGGGCCATCATGTCCTGGTAGTCAGCATAGGCCTGGTAGAGTTCCAGCATGGTAAATTCGGGGTTATGACGGGTGGAAATGCCTTCGTTGCGGAAGTTGCGGTTAATCTCATAGACTTTTTCCAGGCCTCCCACCAGCAGTCTCTTCAAGTATAGTTCCGGGGCAATGCGCAGGTACAGATCCATGTCCAGGGCATTGTGATGGGTGATAAAGGGACGGGCAGCGGCTCCGCCGGGAATGGGCTGCATCATGGGGGTCTCCACTTCCAGGAATCCCAGCCGATCCAGGTAGTTGCGCATTTCCCGGATGATACGGCTGCGCTTGATAAAGATTTCGCGCACCTCCGGGTTGACTATTAAATCCACATAACGCTGTCGGTATCTGAGCTCGACATCCTTGAGTCCATGCCATTTTTCCGGCAGTGGGTTCAGGGATTTGGACAGGTAGGTCAGGTCGTGGACATGAATGCTTATTTCGCCCTTCTGGGTGCGGAATACCTCGCCAACCACACCCAGAATGTCTCCTATATCCAGCTTTTTGAACAGTTCGTACTTGTCTGCGCCTACATCATCACTGCGAAAGTAAAGCTGAATGGAGCCGCTCAGGTCGTGCAAATCAGCAAATCCGGCTTTGCCGTGGCGGCGTTTGGACATTATTCTGCCGGCCAGACGGACGGTCTGGCCTTCCATTTGCTCGAATCTTTTTTCCACCAGGGCAGCCATGGTATCACGTTCAAATCGCTCTCCAAATGGCTCCAGGCCGCTTTCTCGCAGCTCGGCCAGTTTCTCCCGGCGTACCTTTTTCAGTTCATTTAGATCTGGTTCTCGCTCTGACATTTTTCCAACTCCTCCGCCCTGGTATAAGGGACAAGGGGCGCAAGGGGACGGTCCTTCTGTCCCTCCGTACTGAAATCATGGGGAGGGACAAAAGGACCGTCCCCTTGCCCCTCTTATTATTTCTCCACTTTCAGGATCTTGTATTTTATACGTCCGGCGGGTGCGTCCACCTCTACGACTGATTTTACTTTTTTGCCCACGATGGCTTTGCCCACCGGGGACTCGACGGAGATCTTTCCGTCTTTTAGTTTGGATTCAGCTGATGATACCAGTAAAAGATTGACCTCGCGTCCTGATTTCATTTCCTTTAAGGTTACCCGTGAACCCAAGGATATTATATCAGTGCGTATATCGTCATCTTCCATCAAGCGGGCGTTTTTCAGGATTTTTTCCAGGGTGATGATCCGGCCTTCAATGAAAGCCTGCTCGTTTTTGGCATCTTCATATTCCGAGTTTTCGGAGATATCCCCGAAGGCGATGGCCTGCTTTATCCGTTCAGCGACTTCCTCCCGCCGCACTGATTTATAGTGTTCCAGTTCCGTTTCCAGCTTGTGCAGACCCTCTTTGGTTAATAAAACCTCTTTTTCTTCTGACAATCCCATCGCTCCTCACCTTTGATACATTTGCCGGGGTAATAGCTACCCCCTGCCGCCATCCATTAAGGTCCGGTCGACATCAGGTAAGCATCCTGAGCCGGTTCATAAACAACAAGCAAAGGAAATCACCGCATTTCTCCCGCAACCGGTTGAAACGGAATGCTCCTTTGCATAGAAAATATTGGGAAACCCCAATATCCTCCGTACCTTTCTTTTCTTGTGAGTGAGGGCCTTTTTGCCTTTAAGGTATTATATAGACCTCATTATCCCTTGTCAAGGAAGAGTTCCCAGAGCCCGACTTCTTCCGCCCTTTGTTGCAGCCACAGAAAACTTTCCGGGGCATCTTCCGACAGATAAGTTTGTTGTTCCCTTTCTCCAGCAAAATCATGCAGCAGGGATGCTTCCAGCAGGGGTGCCAGCGAACCCAGGTTGGCATCTATCCCGTTTTGGGCCAGCTGCTCTTCCAGGAAGGGAAACAGGCCCTGACTCTGGTTATCCAGGTAAAGGCAACCGGAGCGCGGGGCTTGAATCCAGGCCCGGCCCCGGTCAAATACCAGGGCTAATTCTCCCTCTTCCCACTCTGCCGGGTTGAGATAGCTGGTACTGACCGCATAGCCCTCTGTATAGAGCAGGCGGTGGGCCAGCAGCTCATAACGGGTAGGCTGGCAGCTCTGCAGGGAGACCGGGATCCCGTATCCGGCCAGGTTGCTGATAAAGGTGGCAAAGTGCTCAACTTCCCCCACTACAATGATTTTTTTGAGGTCATGCCGGGAAAAGTTCCAGGCCACCGCGGTCACAGCCAGGGCTTTAATGAAGTCTTCACCGAATACCACCGGCACCAGGCTCTCCCAGATTTGCGGCAGGCTGGAGCGAAGCTTCCTGGGGACTGCTGCCTGCTGCAAGCCGTAGTCGGCCAGAAGAAAACCGGCCCTTGCTACCATATCCCGCCTGGTTTCCCGGTCCAGAAGATCCAGGTTGCCCGGACCCAGGGGGATGGAAAGCTGGCAGCCGCGCAGGTTGAAGCCCTGCAGCTCAATCAAGCGCTCCACCCGGGGGGCAAAAAAAAGGGGCGCCAGCCGGTTAAGAAATCCTTTCCGGTAGATGAAGCCCCTTTTATCCTTATGGTTCCAATTCAGCAAAGCAAAATTTAGTTCAATCATCCAGTCTCCCCAGATCCACCACCCCGGGTTTCATATCCAGTTCCTGCAGCATGGAGAAGTAGTCTTCCGGCTTGATCTGGTCGGCCGGGCGGCCCATCAGGGTCACCATGAGGGCCTCAATAACGTTGGTGCCGAAGGAGCGCCCTCCCATGTCGGGGGTGGTGGTGACAACTCTGCTGATGCCGCGTTGCTTGAGCAGTTGCAGGTCTTCCTGGGTGGTAGTGTTCGTTATGACTACCTGGCCGTTCAGCTGTTCGGGCAGGTACCGCCGGATGTAGTTAAAATCCCCGGCCAGTATATCTGCTTCATAATAATATTTGGAGTGCTTGGGAATTATGACTTCTTGTTCCTTGCCGGTCGGATAAAGTTTGTCAAAAGGCATTTTAACTACAAAGGGAGCAGCAATGCGGCCGAAAATGCGCAGGGTAGCCAGGGAATGCAGGGGAAAGGGAATCCCTACGGTATAGATGAAATCGCCCAGGGTAAGCCGGGCGCCCACTTCCTCGAAGGCTTCAGCCATGCCAAAACGGTCCACGGCACATACCATGAGTACTTTTTTGCCGGAGAGGTCCATGATTCCATCCCGTTGGATATCCAATATGCATTTGCGTTCCAGGGTGTTTTTCAGCCCGCTGCCGTCCACCATGGGGGTTTGACGGGCCTCTTTCAGCAGACGCTGGGCGTCCTTTATGACATAGCGCTGGCCGGCGATATATACGTAGAGATCAATGCCGCCCATGCCGAACGCATCAATCTTCCCGTCCAGGTCGCGAATGAGCTGAATGGCTTGGTCCCAGTCGCCGTCAGTGCCTATTCTCTCAATACGAAATTGTTCCCCCAAAAATTCGGTTTCAAAGGCATGATCTCTCTTGGATGCGCCCAGGCTTACGCTGACAACGTGTTTCACGGTCTTTTTACCTCCCTGTCTTCCGGATGCCTCCCGGTGGTCCTATCCGGCTTTTTAGCGGGCGTTTTTTAAAGAGCGCAGAATGTTGCGAACTTCATCCGGGTCCACCCACTGATCCTCGGTAAGGGGGGATTCCCCCAGCACAATAGAGACCACCTGTCCGTCCAGGACCCCTTCCATCAGCTTGAGACGTTCGTCGGAGCCCATCAGCAGAACTGCGTCATAGCTGCGCACCCGGGCGGTAAGATTCATCAACTCGTTCAGCAATTCCTTGCCGCTGCGCTGGTCGACAAATGCGAGCCGCTCTTCCTCGGACATGAGCAAAGTGTAGTCAACTCCTTCGGCCTCCAGCACGCTTTGGATTTCTCCCCGGTTGAGGATGGGAAAGCCCACACAGGCAATGGTTTGACCCTTGCGCAGCTCGCCGATGCCTTCCAGACGGGAAATGAAGGTGCGGTCAATGCCTAAACGATCCGCCGTTTCCTGCTGGGAGAAACCCCGGGAGCGAAGCAGCAAGGCTTTCTTTAAGTTTTTCTCAATTCTTTCCCAGCTGACAATTTTGTCCTGAATACGATAAAATTCCATAGCTTTACCTCTTGCGCACAATATTGTACACAAAGTTTTGATTTATTTTACCATCGGGAAAAAGAGGAAGCAAGAGGGGGACTCCTGCATCTTTATGAATGCATGCAAATAGGGTTTTTGCAGTGAAATCAAGGGGCGGGTTAAGCTGTATGTCACTTGGCCAGGTTAAGCTCTGCGTATCTGCTGCAGGGTTTCCAAGAGGGCCGGTTGGGTGGTGGCCCGGTTGATTTCCTCACGGATGCGGGCAGCTCCCCGTATGCCCCGGGTGTACCAGGAAAAATGCTTGCGCATTTCCCGCACGCCTACATCTTCGCCCTTGAACTGGCACACCAGTTGCAGATGGCGGGCGGCGACTGTCAGGATTTCCTCCACCGAAGGAGGTGCTATTGTCCGGCCTTCTTCAACCAATGCTGCGGTCTGGCGAAAAATAAACGGGTTGCCCAGAGCAGCCCGGCCAATCATTACCGCATCGCAGCCGGTCTCCTCCAGCATGCGCCGGGCATCTTCTGCCGAGCTGATATCACCGTTGCCAATTACGGCTATATCCACTCTTTGCCTGACGGCCTTGATAACCGGCCAGTCGGCTGAGCCGGAGTAAAACTGATTGCGGCTGCGGGCATGGATGGTTACGGCCTGGGCTCCTTCCTGCTCCGCGATTCCGGCCAGTTCCAGACAGGTCCAGTCGCCATCCTCCCAGCCGCGCCTCATTTTAACCGTTACCGGTACCTGTACTGCCCCGACCACCGCGCGAATAATGGCCCGGCTGCGCGCCAGATCCAGCATAAGGGCTGCCCCTTCGCCATTTTTCACAATCTTGGGCGTGGGACAGCCCATGTTTATATCGACTATGGCGGCCCCCAGTCCCTCAACGACCTGCGCGGCTCGGGCCATGGTCTCGGGCTGGGAACCAAAAATCTGTACTCCTACCGGTGCTGCCTCATCCCGCACGTCGGCCATCTGCGCGGTGCGGCCCTGGCCGTAAATGAGTCCTTTGTCGTTGACCATTTCCGTAACCGGCAGCCCGCAGCCAAACTCGCGGGCCAGGATACGGTAGGCCTTGTCGGTGACTCCGGCCATGGGGGCGGCAATTACCCGGTTAGGGCATTCTACAGTTCCGATGGGAAACATATTTACCCCCGGTTTAATTCATAAATAAGGCGCAGTCCCTCCAGGGTGAGATAATCATCTACCAGATCAATGGCTTCGGTTTCCCGGGCGATAATGGAGGCCAATCCTCCGGTGGCTACTACTTGGAGCGGGCCGTCAATTTCTTTTTTCATGCGGTTGACGATTCCTTCCACCTGGCCAACAAAGCCATAGATAATCCCTGCTTGCATGCTGGCCACGGTGTTTTTGCCAATCAGGCTGCGCGGCTTGGCCAGCTCCACGCGCGGCAGTTTGGCCGCCCTGGAAACCAGGGCTTCGGTGGAAATGCGGATGCCGGGAGCAATGGCGCCGCCCAGGTAGTCGCCCTGCTCGTTTACTACGCAAAAGGTGGTGGCGGTGCCAAAATCAATAATAATCAGGGGACCGCCATATTTGTGATAGGCGGCTACGGCGTTAACCACCCGGTCTGCGCCTACTTCACGCGGGTTTTCGTACTTTATGGCCAGGCCGGTCTTGACGCCCGGGCCAACCTGCAGGGGCTTGCAGTGAAAATACTTTTGGCTCAGCCACTCCAGTTCCAGGTTAAGGGAAGGTACCACCGAGGAAATGACTACCGCCTTTATGTCCTCCATTTTCAGGTTCTGGTAGCTGAATAAACCCTTCAGCATTATGCCGTATTCGTCACAGGTGCGCAGGGTGTCGGTGCGAATGCGCCAATAGGTGACCAGATTTTCGCCTGCGAAAACTCCCACTTCGGTATTGGTATTCCCTACATCAAATACTAATATCATAGCTTTCCCCAAATAATAAGGGATCACACCTCCCCTCGGCAGTGGATTGTATTACAGCAGCTTGGGGACAAGGGGACGGTTCCTTTAAGAGGAATATCCCCATTTTATAGTTCTCTTTTGAGGTCCAATCTCCTGCATATTTCCCCGGCCAGCCAAGCGGCCAGCACGATTTTGACCAGGTCAAAAATGATGAAGGGGAGGAAGCCGATTTTTAAAACTTGCAGCACGTCTACCGCCCGGCCCACGTAATAGTTTAATGTCAGGTACATATAGGGCAGGCCCACCAGGTAGTAAACTATCACACCGGCCGTTCCCGCCAGCAGGTAAGCAGGCAGCGTGGGCCGCCGGATAAGGCGGGACTGCACCCAGGCCGCCAGGGGAAAACCCAGCAGGAATCCGAAGCTGGGCAGCAAAACGTAAGCCGGTCCCCCGTAGGGGGGAACCGAAAAAACCGGCAGGCCGCTCAAGCCCAGCAGCAGGTAGGCCAGCATGCTCAGAAAGGCCGCCCGCGGCGAAAGGAGGTTGGCGGCCAGCAGCATGACCAGGGGCTGAAGGCTGAAGGGGATCACTACCACCGGTTGAAAAAGCCGTATTAGGATGGCGACCACCGCCATTAGAGCAGTAAAAAGTGCCGCCCGTACCAGCTCGCGGGTGGTTATGCGCATTAACGAGACTCCTCTCCCAGGTTGTTAACCAAAATATTATCATTAGGTTAACAAGACTACAAGAGGAAATATGGTGCCGGGACACGGATATTTCGACGCTGACTAACGCTGCTTTGGAACAGGTTTACATGGATAAAGGACCTCCGGCAAGAGCGGGTCGAAAAGGGACCAAAGAACCTCACGCGGTGTGAAGACTATTTCACGTTTTTATCTGCCCCACCCATGGTTGGTATTCACTGGTATTTAGGGACGAAGGCCGCAGATTAACCCTGCATTTCAGCTATGCCCTCCACTCAGGGCCATTAGCTGGGGGCCTTTTGCGGTTTTCACACCGTCTATGGTCTTCTTGTCCCTGTTGCCGGGGAGGTGGTTTTAGTTTTATAGTAAGAAAGGACTTTTTCGGTAGTAAGCTTATGAGCCTGAAAGGAAAGGGCTATGCGGGAACGACTGACTGAATTTGACCTATTGCGCATCCTGGCGGCCTTATGTGTAATTGCCATCCATGTGACCGCCCGCTACGACCTGCAGCAGAGTGAGCTGGCCTATGTTTTGAATCAGGCCACGCGCAATGCGGTGCCTTTTTTTGTAATAATGTCCGGTTTCCTTCTTTATTATCTGGACCGGCAGCGCTGGCTGGGCAGCGGGGCCTTTTTCCGCAAACGCTTTGGCCGGGTGCTCTGGCCCTACCTGCTCTGGACGCTGATTTACTACCTGCTCTCCAATCACTATCTGGGGGTGGCCTGGTCAGGCTGGCAAAACTGGCTGCTGCAACTGGGGCAGCACCTGTTGCACGGGACAGGCTTTTTCCACCTCTACTTCCTGGTCATTATCTTTCAGCTCTATTTGCTCTACCCGCTCTTGCGCATCTGGGTGAAAAAACAGGCCGCTTTCGCTCTGGTGATTTCGCTGCTGCTCAGCCTGGCCGGGCAGACCGCGGTTTATCTGCAGGAAATGCAGCTTATCACCCTGCCCCCGCTGAACGGGTTTTTGTACTGCACTCTTTTCCCGCTGTGGCTCTTTTATTTTGTGCTGGGCATGTACCTGGCGGAAAAGCGGGCCGGCTTCGCGGCCTGGCTGCAAAAAAAAGCAGTGCTCCTGGGGCTGCTGACCCTGGCTGCACTGGTTTTGCTGCTGCTGGAAAGCCGTTATACTCAGACCTGGGAACTGACCATTAAGCCTTCCATTCTGCTCTACACGCTGAGCAGTTATTGCTTTTTCTACGCCCTGGCCCTGCGACTGCGGGAACATATCCCGGTAAGTCGTGCGCAGCGCCTGGAGTGGCTGTCCGGGCAGTCTTTCCTTATTTTCCTGTTACATCCGCTGATCTTAAGCATCCTTTTCCTCTTCACCCCGGCGGGCTGGACTCCCTGGACGGGAGACCCGGGCATGGTGCTGCTCTTTATAGCGGTTTCCCTTACCAGCCTGGCGGCTACCTGGCTGGTTTCCCGCACTCCCCTGGCCAGCCTGCTGGGCGGCCTTCCCACCCGGCGGTAGACCCGGTCCCGACGCAAGTGTTGCCTGGTTTCTAATCGACCGCTCTAAGATGGGCCGGCAGGTTGGTGCGGGTTACTCTGACTCCAAAATCGTCAGGCAGGGCAGGATCGGCTACGCCGCTGATGCGGTGCGCGATCAGGGTCCCTATCCGCGGGTAAAAGTGGCTGGCATCATAATAGTTGGCCATGTCGCGGGTGATGGTGTTGGGGTAATTGAAATTGCAGACCTCCCCGAAAACTTCCACAATCTCGGTCAGCCAGTGCTGGTAGTCCGGCCACCGCCCCTGGTCCACCATGAGTTGAAACAGCTCTTCGGAAACGGGGGTGGTAAAGACTACAAAACGGGTATGGGGGAAGGCTGCCTTTAGTTGCTGCAGGGCGGGTTTGATGCTCCCATACCGGTAATCCCCTCCATAGACCTCATTTCCGTACCAGTCCATGTTTTGGGCGATCCGCCAGGCTTTTTCCTGGGCGGGTGCCGGCACCAGGGTTTTGACGTTGCTGTGATCGTAGCTAAAACTGAGCGGTTCGCCCCGGCGGGAGTTTTCGAGGTTTTTCCAGGAGTACTTGAGCAGGTCGGTGGACAACAGGTTTTTAAAGCGATAGCCAAACTGTCTGGTCTGATCAATATAATATGCCGGTGGCTCAAACTGGTTGGGAAGCTCCAGGTTGCGGTTGGTGGAAAAGAAGTCCAGGCCCAGGTAAATGGTGTCAAAGTCCCGCCCGTTCTGCTGACGGGCAAAGCGGGCATAATCAGCATACTCCTGCGGCAACATGTTGTTTACTGCGTAGTTGAAGGTGCGCTGGCCGGTAAAGTCGTGCTGGTTGATGTAGGTAACCCGGCTGCTGCCCAGCAGCAGGCTGTCATAATCATTTTTCCCGAAAGCCAGCCGGTTGGTTTTTTGCTGGCGCTCGTTGAAGGAAAGCTGGATACGGTTGTATTGATGGGCATGGTTAAAGGTCCACAGGGGATCAATATAATAGTTGAAGCCCCCGACCAGGAAAACCGGCAGCAGGATGAGAACCAGCACGGTTTGGAACCATTTTTGGTAGTTGTTCATGTTCTTTACCCCTTGCCTAGAAGTTGGCATAGATAAACTCACTGACCTGGGTGAGGCTGAAGATAGCCGTCAGGGCCAGGATTACTATGCAGAGGGCCTGGGGCCAGCCGGGGCGGAAACCCTCTTCCCACTGCATGGAGTTGCGCAACAGTAAGACCAGACCCAGGGCGATAACCAGGAAAAGCACCGCCTGGTGCAGGAAGGGCTCCATGGAAAAACCACCGAAGCCCACCTGGCAACGGGTCAGGAAGCCCAGCATGCCCATGGTGGACTCGGGCAGTTTCACCCCGTTTGCTCCGACCATGGCGCCCAGGACCTGCCTGGCCTGGGTGAAGTTTTCGGCCCGGAAGAAAACCCAGGCGGCATTAACAAAGTTGAAGGTCAACAGCCAGGCAACTACCCGGTGCAGCTTCCAACCGGTTTTTTTCCAGGCGCGGTGCACCCCCAGGGCTGCCCCGTGCAGAAACCCCCAGAAGACAAAGGTCCAGGCCGCCCCGTGCCAGAGGCCGCCGATGAGGAAAGTAAGCAGATAATTGATGTAGACCCGGGGTTCCCGTACCCGGCTGCCGCCCAGGGGGATGTAAATATAGTCCCGCAGGAAGCGGCTCAAGGTCATGTGCCAGCGGCGCCAGAAATCCTGGATGCTGGTAGCCTGGTAGGGGGAAAAGAAGTTCATGGGCAGTCGAATATTCAGCATCAGGGCACTGGCAATGGCCATATCGGTATAGCCACTAAAATCGAAGTATAACTGGAAGGTGTAGGAAAGGGAGGTTATCCACCCTTCCAAGAGGGTCAGGGAAGCGGCATGGCTGAAGCCAAAGTTGGCCCAGACGGCAAAACTATCTGCAATGATCACCTTTTTGAACAGCCCAATGAAGAAAAGAAACAGGCCGGCACTCAGGTTGCGGTAATCAACGCTTTTGCGCTGGGGGTCGTCGTACTGCTTCATCAGTTCCCCGTAGCGAACAATGGGGCCGGATACAATCTGCGGAAAGAAGCTGACGAAAAGGAGGTAGTTCAAAAAACTCTCCTGCTCGGTCTGCCCCCGGGCGGTATCGGCCAGATAGGCAATCTGTTGAAAGGTAAAAAAGCTGATGCCCAGCGGGAGAACCAGGCCCAGCAGAGGCACCTCTGCCGGCAGAAACCAGTTCAGGTTGCTGAGAAAAAAGTCGGTGTATTTGAAATAACCCAGCAGGCCCACGTTGAAAAGAATTCCCAGGGTGAGGGTGAGTCGGGCCTCCCGGCTGCCCGGCTGTCGGGACAGCAGCCGCCGTCCGGTCAGGTAGTTAACCAGCACCGATAGGAGCAGCCAGGGCAGGAAGCGCCAGTTCCACCAGGAGTAGAAGAACAGGGATACCAGAACCAGCCAGATTTTCCCCAGAGTAAAACGCCGGGTACGATTAAGCAGAAAATAGCCCGCCACCGCTATCGGCAGCAGCAGGAAGATGTACTCATAGGTATGGAACAGCACAGCCGGGACTCCTTCTGGGTGAAGATTTTCTTGGTCTGTCCCTGATTATAGGTGATTGATTGCCGGCACACAAGCGGCCTTTATGCAGGAAGTGGAAGGCGCCACGGTTATAGTTGGCTTTTATCCCCTTTTATCTTTAATGACGTATAAAGCGGTTTTAACTCTTTGCTTCTGATGTTTATTATCTTTTCGATGTTTAGCTGCTCAATAAATCCATTTGGCTGCCGACCTTTCACATACACCTTATTGGCCTTTTGTTTTATGCGGTGGGCGAAAAGGCCATCTGCTCACCTCAGGTAGAAGCTGATGTCCAGGCTGGCGGCGGAGTGGGTGAGGGCGCCGCAGGAGATGAAGTCAACCCCGGTGCCGGCTACGTCCACAATGGTTGCTTCGTTGATGCCCCCGGAGGCTTCGAGGAGGGCGCGGCCGTTGACTATCCGCACGGCTTCTTTCATGGTGGCCAGGTCCATGTTGTCGAGCATGATGATGTCGGCTCCCGCCTGCAGGGCCTCTTCCAGTTGTGCCAGGTTCTCGACTTCCACCTCTATTTTCAGGGTATGGGGTACTTTTTCCCGCACGGTGACCACTGCTTGCTTTATGCCCCCGGCAGCCTGGATGTGGTTGTCTTTGATCATGACGCCGTCAAATAGTCCGATGCGGTGGTTACGGCCGCCGCCTGCTTTTACCGCGTATTTTTCCAGGTTGCGCAGCCCCGGGGTGGTTTTGCGGGTGTCCACCAACTGGGCCTTTTGACCGGCAATTAGTTCACTCATGTGACGGGTTTTGGTGGCAATGCCGGAGAGGCGCTGCAGGAAGTTCAGGGCAACCCGTTCGCCGGTTAAAAGCGCCTGCGTTTCCCCCTGTACCTCGGCCAGCAAGTCTCCCGGAACGATGGAATCTCCATCTTGTTTGCCCGGGGTGAAAACGGCCTGCGGGTCCAGGCGCTGGAATACCGCCCGGCAGATGTCCAGGCCGGCCACCACTCCTGCTGCCTTGGAGCGGAATTCGCCCCGAGCGGTCACCCCCGGGGACACCAGGTTCAGGGTGGTGATATCTCCAGGGCCGATGTCTTCAGCCAGGGCCTGTTCGATTAGTTCTTGCAGTCCAAAAAAGATCATCTATCCGCCTCCTCAAATATGGTTTGACACAAGGGGACGGTTCTCTTGTGTCATTGTTCCTTGACACAAGAGAACCGTCCCCTTGTGTCACTGGAGCATCCGGGCGAAGCTGTCCAGGCTGGTGTTGCGGGAAATCCTCACCCGCGGCAGCAGCAGGGGGTCGTGGGCGGCAGAAGCCTTCCCGTGTCGGGTAGTTACCGCCCAGGTAAACCCGGCCTTTTTCGTCATTGCCACTACGGCAGGATTGTATTGCCCTGCCGGGTAGCAGTATGAAGAAACCGGAATGGCCAGGTGTTCAGCGATGTCCTGGCGCGACCACCAGGTCTCTTCCCAGAGGCGCTCCCCTCCCAGGGAGGGCAGGGACGGATGATAACGGGTGTGGCAGCCTATTTCCACCCAGTTGGCATCCAGGTGGCGCAACTGCTCCCAGCTTAGAAAACAGGGGCCGTCCACGGCAGCGGTGATAACAAACACCGTGGCGGGAAAATGGTATTCCTTCAATATTGGCCAGGCCTGGGTATAAAAAGAGGCATAACCATCGTCAAAAGTAAGCGCTACGGTGCGGGCGATGTTTTCCCCCCGGCTGAGCATTTCTCCGGCCTCGGCCAGGGTGACTACCCGGTATTGGTTTTCATAAAGCCAGCGCATCTGCTGGCGGAAATTCTCCACCCCTACGTAGAGGTTGTTGGGCCCATCCCCGATTTCGTGGTACATAAGTATGGGTATAGTCGGGCGGCCGGGCTGGTTGGCCGGTGCTGGCAGTGGGGCACCGGTACGGATGTCCACACAGCGGCGGCTCTCATCCCAACTGACTTCCAGGCCCAGGGAACGGCAGACATAGGCCAGGGGAACCAGCAGGGTGTCACCGCGGGACTGAACAGCGGTGGGCAAAGTAAAGGTCTGCCCCCGGCGCAAAGCGGTGTGGTCCCGGTAGTTTAACTGCAAAGTCTCCTGGCGATAGGTGATGGATATGGTTGCATTTTCCTGGTCGCACTTGACCGTGGCACCGGTGATTCTCACCAGCTCGGGCAGGGAAATCAGCACTCCTCCTTTGCCAAGAAGGGGCGGGTTATCAAATAGCATCGGTTTTCCATCCACCCTGACCCGGGCGTAGGACTTAATCTCCGGCGCATCCTCAGCTGCGGTGGCTGAAAGTGCTGCCGGGGCCGAATAACCGGGTACGGAATCAACCCCCTGGTTGCTCTGGCGGGCAACTGGTTTTAGTCCGACCAGGGGGACCAGCAATATACAAGTTAGCAGAAACAGTATGGCCGGTTTTCTCACTCTACATTCCTTCCATATATCGAGGAAGGCACACCTCCCCCAGCTCAATTCCCTTGTCTATCGTTCCCCAACGTCCCCCACCTTTATCTGCGTCAGGTTGCATAAGTCAGCATCAAAAAAACTGTCGGCGTCTATCCGTCCCCCACATCCCCGCGTTACCGGCCGAGGCCAGGCCGTAATGTTCCGGAAAGGCCGGTCTCAGCTTGTACCGAGGCGGTTCCAAGGCTTCCTGTGACATCGCGGTTAAATCCAGAGCCATATCAGTCAAGCTCGCCTTTACCCCTTTCCTCCACCTTACGACCTGCCCTTGCCGGGCGGGATCTTATCTATATTATCCAATTAATATCAGCGTCAGTCTGCGTAAGTCAGCGTCAAAAAATCCCCATCCGTGTCAATCCAATAATCCGTGTTATCCGCGTCCCCCGTCCC
>CAZLYH010000015.1:23080-36138 GCA_964563775.1 uncultured Syntrophomonadaceae bacterium
AATCCGTGTTATCCGCGTCCCCCGTCCCCCCGGATCCTTTTCAGCGTCTTTCAGCGTCAGTCTGCGTAAGTCTGCGTCAAAAATCCCCATCCGTGTCAATCCAATAATCCGTGTTATCCGCGTCCCCCGTCCCCCCGGATCCTTTTCAGCGTCTTTCAGCGTCAGTCTGCGTAAGTCTGCGTCAAAAATCCCCATCCGTGTCATCCGCGCGTCCCCCGTCAGCAGTTCACAAAGCTGGTATGCTGCAGCCAGCGCAGATCATCCCGGGCGGGATAATCACAGCGAAAGTGGCCGCCGCGGCTTTCCTTGCGCCGCAGGGCGGCTTGAACAATTACCCGGGCTACGGTCAGCATATTGATCACTTCATAAAAGGCCCGTCGGTCCTCTCCACAGGCAAGCTGGCTGTACAGTCGCTCGATTTCCTGATTGGCCTGCTTGAGGCCCTCCTCGTGGCGTTTGATGCCTGCATACTCCCACATGATGTGCTGCAGGATTTTTCGGGCCTCTTGGGGCTCTATTCCCAGTGGCGGCGGGATAAAAAGCCAATCCCGGTCAAAACTTTCCAGGATCTCTTTCACTTCCGGCCGGCGTCGGTAGAGGATTTCTTCCACATTGTCAATGATGCGCTGCCCGAAAACAATTCCCTCCAGCAGGGAATTGCTGGCCAGCCGATTGGCACCGTGTACACCGGTGCAGGCGGCCTCCCCGCAGGCATACAGTCCGTAAAGGTCAGTTTCACCTTGGGTGTTGGTGGCAATTCCCCCCATGGTATAGTGGGCGGCCGGGGAAACGGGAACGTAGTCGCGGGTAAGGTCTATTCCGGTTTGCAGACAGGTACGGTAGATGTTGGGGAAACGCTTTTCCGCCCCGGGAATAACCGTCATATCCAGATAGACATAATCGCTTTTATTAAGTGCCATTTCGTTTACGATAGCCCGGGAAACAATGTCCCGGGGGGCCAGTTCCTCCAGAGGGTGGTATTTGCTCATAAAACGTTCTCCCCGATGGTTGTAGAGCAGCCCTCCCTCTCCGCGAACCGCCTCGGAAATAAGAAAACGTTGGGTCTGGCGGCCAAAGAGTACGGTCGGGTGAAACTGGATGAATTCCATGTCCATGAGCTGACAGCCGGCCCGGAAGCAGGCGGCCATACCGTCAGCGGTGGCTACATCGGGATTGGTGGTATATTGGTAGAGCTGGCCGGCGCCTCCGGTGGCAATAACCGTAGCCCGGGCCAGATAAGCCAGGCTGGTATCGGTACGGACATCATAAACCAGGGCACCATGGCATTCCCGGTGCTGGTCGTTGCCCAGCAGGTCAATCAGGAACTGGTCTTCCCGGATGTCGATGTCGGGATGTTCCTCACACTTGCGGGCCAGGGCTTTGCGAATGGCCTCACCGGTAGCATCGGCAGCGTGCAGGATGCGCGCCCGGCTGTGTGCTCCTTCCCGGGCCAGGGAAATGCTGCCATCTTTCATATCAAAACTGGCGCCGGCGGCAATCAATTCACGCACCCGATCCGGTCCTTCCCGCACCAGCACATCTACGGCTTCGATATTGCATAGTCCGGCCCCGGCTTCCAGGGTATCTTCCAGATGCAAAAAGGGGGAATCCTCTTCGTGAACGGCAGCGGCAATTCCCCCCTGGGCCAGACCGGTATTTGATTCTTCAATACTCTTTTTGATCAGAACAACTACCTTCCCGAATTCCGCCGCTTTTAAAGCGGTAAACAGGCCGGCAATTCCTCCCCCCACAATGAGAAAGTCGGTACTAATAATCGGGGTCTGTGCGTCCATGACCCCGATGTAGCGTGTAATCATCATAGCCTTCAGTCCAAGTTATTATTTGACCGGACCCCGGCCGGTCACCGGGCAGTTTTAACCAATCGCCAGCATCCTTTCCAGGGCAGCCCGTGCGCCGCGCAGGATGTCCCCGGGAACCTCTACCTGGTATTCCAGCTGGCGCAGAGAAGCAGCCAGTTTGTCCAGGGTGATGGTTTTCATATCCCGGCACTGGAACTCGCTGCGGGCCAGGTAAAACTTTTTATCTGGATACTTTTTCTGCAGGGTGTATAAAAACCCTTCCTCGGTACCGATAATAAATTCTTTTTCCGGACGGGTGCCGACATATTTGAGAATGCCACCGGTAGAGCGAACTGCATCGGCTATTTCCGTGACTGGCGGCGGGCATTCCGGATGGACTACCAGCAGGGCCTGGGGGTGCAGTTCCTTTTCCTTTTGCACCTCTTCAATGGTCAACACGTCATGAATAGGGCAACAGCCCTCCCATAAAATCAAGTCCCGGCCGGTTTGTCTGGCGATATAGGCACCCAGGTTGCGGTCAGGGACAAAAATAATCTCCTGCTCCCGGGGGATGCTTTTTACCACTTCCAGCGCATTGGCGGAAGTACAGCAAATATCACTTTCCGCCTTTACTTCTGCGGAGGAATTCACATAACAGACGACCGCCGCCCCGGGGTGTTGTTGCTTTTTCTCCCGCAGGGCTGCGGCGGTAACCATATCGGCCATGGGGCAGCCCGCTTCCGGTTCCGGCAATAAAACCACCTTTTCCGGGCTGAGTATTTTGGCGCTTTCGGCCATAAAAGACACGCCGCAGGTGACTACTACCCGGGCATCGGTAGCTGCCGCTTCCCGGGCCAGCTGCAAGGAATCGCCCACCAAATCAGCCACCTCCTGGATCTCAGGCGGCTGGTAAAAATGGGCCATTATCAAGGCGCCCAATTCTTTTTTTCTGTGCAGGATATATTCCCGTACATCTGCAGTCATGAAGGGGTTCCTCCTATTCATGCGAAAGCAGCAGCTTCCGCCTATATTACTGAAATACCAATTCGGCTGCCTTAAGCCATATTATGATCCGCAGATAGGAGGACGGCTTCAGGGGAAAACTCCCTATTTTTCTGCATAACTCCCCAGACAGACTTTTTGAATGTTGTTTTGGCCATCAACGAAGACCAGTCTGGGTTTGTGCCCGGGGCATTCTTCATCACTCAGCATGGTATAGGTGAGGATAATAATCACATCCCCCCGATGTACCTTGCGAGCCGCCGCTCCATTCAGGCAAACGACTTTGGAGCCCCTTTCACCCTCGATTACGTAGGTCTCGAAACGCTCACCATTGTTGTTGTTTACAACCGTGACCTTTTCATTCTCTACGATATCTGCCGCATCCATCAAGTCCCCATCAATGGTGATACTGCCCATATACTCCAGGTCAGCATCAGTCACCACGGCCCGGTGAATCTTGGACTTCAACATGTAGCGCAGCAACTTCTACACCTCCACCAACACATTATCGATCAGCCTGGTGTTACCAAACCGCACCGCCAAGGCGATCAATACCCTCTCACTTATTATTTCCAGATCGGAAAGATCGTACCCGTTGACAACTTCAACATAATCTATTTCTGCTCCCGGGCATTCCTCAATCCTTTTTACAATACCGGAACGGATGACCAAAACATCCCGTTCTCCGGCTTTGATTCGTTCTTTGGCCTCACCCAAGGACTGGTTTAATATTACGGCCCGTTGGCGCTGTTCAGCCGTCAGATAGACATTGCGCGAACTCATGGCCAGACCGTCCGCTTCCCGCACGGTGGGAACCCGCTCAATGCGTAGCGGAAAATTCAACTCTTTAACCATTTTTTCAATAATCATGGCCTGCTGGGCATCTTTTTGCCCGAAATAGGCTATATCCGGACAGCAGGCATGGAACAGCTTGGAAACTACGGTGGTTACGCCCCGGAAATGTCCGGGCCGGGATCTGCCGCAAAGCTTTTCGACAATGGTGCCCTGCACTTCCACGAAGGTTCCGTAACCGCGAGGATACATCTCCCCTGCCGACGGCGCAAAGACCGCATCCACTTTTTCCTCTTCCAGCAACCGGCAGTCCCCTTCGATATTACGGGGATATTGATCCAGATCCTCGCCAGCCCCAAATTGCAACGGATTGACAAAAATGCTGACAACTACCACATCACACCCACGCCGTGCTGCCCGGACCAGAGCCAGATGGCCCTGGTGCAGGTAGCCCATGGTGGGTACCAGGCCCAGTTTCCTGCCGGCCGCCTTTTGCTGGAGTGACCATTCCTGCATTGCCGTTATTGTATCAAAAATCTGCATACCCTTACCCCGTTTATACCCCTGGCCCGGGGCGGTTTTGACCAGCCCCGGGCCGTGAGCCGTTATTATCCGTAGAGCTTCTCCAGTACTTCGTCAGCAATGGTAAAACCGTGTTCGGGACCAGGAAAACTTCCCTCTTCGACTTCCTGTTTGTAGCTGTTCAAGGCCTCGCGGATCAGCGGTGCCAGGTCAACATATTTTTTTACAAACTTGGGGACGTGTCCCCCGAACATGCCCAACATATCATTGATAACCAGGACCTGACCGTCGCAGTAGGGACCAGCCCCGATGCCAATGGTGGGAATGCTCAATTCCTCCGTAATCCGCCGCGCCAGTTCGCTGGGAACACATTCCAACACCAGGGAAAATACCCCGGCTGCTTCCATGGCGCGGGCGTCCTCGATCAGCCGCCGCGCCCCTTCCAGATCCTTGCCCTGTACTTTGAAACCTCCGAATTGATGCACCGACTGGGGAGTAAGACCAATGTGCCCCATGACCGGAATTTGCGCATCGATAATGGCCTTGACGGTGTCTACCCGCTCCCGGCCACCCTCGAGTTTAATCGCCTGGGCTCCGGCTTCCTTGATAAAGCGGCCTGCGTTGCGTACCGCTTCAGGAATGGACACGTGGTAGGAAAGGAAAGGCATATCCCCTACTACCAGCGCGTTTTTTGCCGCCCGGGCGACAATCCGGGTATGATGAATCATGTCATCCATGGTAACCGCCAGGGTGTTTTCATAGCCCAGGACCACATTGCCCAGAGAATCTCCGACCAGGATAACATCCAGACCGACCTCATCCACCAGTGACGCGGTGGCGAAATCATAGGAGGTTAGCATGGTGATTTTTTGCTGCCGGGCTTTTTTATCCCGTAAAAGTGACGTTGATACTCTTGCCATAGTTATACCCTCCTTCCAGACTGGTCCGAGCCCGCCTGCAGATTAGCTGGCCGACGCCGCCCGAGCCAGTTCCCTGACAAAGACCTTCTGGAACTCCTCCATCTTCTTCTGGTCAATGGTACCTTTCTCTTCCGCTATCTTGGCCGTGTAGAACCCCAGCCAGCTGTACAGCTTCATCAATTCAGGGGCCATTTCCTCCAGGCAGTCAAGATGGTTCAAAATGGTACTCAGGTCACCGCGGGCAATAGGCCCGGTCAGGGATTTGGGTATCCCTATATTTTCAACGTTTTTGACCGTTCCGTTGATCAACGGCAAAAGGGCCCGGGTGGCCAGTTGCCGGGGAATTCCGGTCGATTCCAACAGTTTCACCCCGAAATCGATCAGGGTTACCAGATAATTGGACACTACACAGGCACCCGCATGGTAGAGCGGCTTGCACCTGCGGTCAATAAAGAAATACTCTCCCCCCAGTTGCTCAACGATGGCGATGCCTGTATCGTAAGCATCCTTGTCCCCTTCAATGCTAAAAATGGATCCGGGCAGGTTGGATATGGCCCGTTCCAGACTGGCAAAAGACTGGAGAGGATGAACGGACAGGACCCGGCTGCCAAACTCCTTGGCCCGGTCCAATATTTCCGAGGATTGGGCTCCGCTCATGTGGACAATCGTCTGTCCCTCACAAAAGGCCCCGCAATCAGCCAAATTATTGGCTACGCTTTCAATGGCCGAATCCGACGTGGTTATAAAGATAATATCTGCCGAGCGAGATACTTCCTGGGGTGAATGAAATGCTCTGCATCCGGTTCGCTGCACCAGCTGCTGTGTAGATTCGAAGCGAATATCATATGCACTCGTAACCTCATAGCCCCGGCTGCTTAAAACCACCCCAGTTGCCGTTCCTACGACTCCCGCCCCGATAATGCCGATCTTCTTAGTCACTTCTTAACCCCCCTCTGGGCCCCGGTACCATGCATACCGGAAGCCAACCGTCTCGTTCCACTTTCTGGATACAAGCGGGCTAACCTTCACCTTGGAGTATCGGCGGGAGAACCCTTCGAACTCTAATCGTCGCGTTCTCTTCTCGGTCTAAAGCGCTAACCAACACCTCCCCAATGCTGGCTCCATCACCGGGCAGAATGATCCGTTCATTTATTTCCGCCAGGGGAACCAGAACAAACAAGCGGTCGCGCAAATATGGATGGGGAATTTTTAAGTCTTCTGTGCAAATCACCTCATCTCCATACAAAAGGATGTCCAGATCTATATTCCGGGGGCCCCACGTCTCGTCGCGCTGGCGGCCCATTTTAATTTCAATGGTTTGCAAATGGTGCAGCAATTCAGGTGCGAAGAGCTCGCAGGTGAGCTCTACCACCAGATTGAGAAATTCGTCTTGCTGTGTGTTTCCCCAGGGGTCAGTAGCGTAAATTGATGATGTCCTGGCGATGGCAACGCCGGGAACCGCTGCTATTTCCCGCAGGGATTCTTTTATATATTCCAACCTGGGCTCTATGTTACTGCCGATCCCCAGGTAGACAGTGAGCTGCATAAACGGGTTCACCCTCTAAATTAGCATATAGGTATTTCAAGAGCAAGAAAATATTTCATCCCGGCTAATCCGGGTCGGATACGGCCCGACGCCTAATTTGCACGGCAAAATCTGTAAAGTCACCTTCTACCGGGGCCTCCGGTTTGGCCACGGTTACCGCCACTTCTTCCAGCGCAAACTCGGCCAGAAGGTTTACAGCAATGTTCTCGGCCAGGGCCTCAATCAGGCTGAAGCTTTGTTCTTCAACAATAGCCCGTACTACCTGGTAGACCCGGGAATAGTCCACCGTGAGGCGCAGATCGTCGGCGGTTCCGGCCGGCTGCAGGTCCAAAAGCATCTCTACATCAATTATAAACTTCTGCGCCTGTTCCTTTTCCCGGGGAAGTACGCCATGGCAGCCCCGCAGCACCATGCCCCGGGCCAGGATTTTATCCATCGGAGCGCACCACCGCGTCACAGAGGGTGGTAACGCGCTTGCTTTCCTTCACATCGTGAACGCGCACCATATCGGTCCCGTTCATTACTCCCATAGCCACCACTGCCAGGCTCCCTTCCAGGCGTTCCCCCACCTCCAGGTCCAGGGCCTTGCCAATAAAGGTTTTACGGGAAGCCCCCAACAGCACTGGTTTGCCCAGGCTTCTGAACTCCTTGAGCCTTTTGATGAGGCAGAGGTTTTCCTCCACCGTCTTGCCGAAGCCAATCCCCGGATCAATAATGACTCTCTCCTCGGGCAGCCCCGCATTTACTGCTTCTTCTATGGATTCCTGCAGTTCAGTTATGATATCTGATACCAGGTCCTGATAAGGCTCTCCCCGCCTCATCTGCAGGCGGTTATGCATTAATACCACCGGAGCCTGGTGCTCTACCAGCACCGGCAGCAACTCTTTGTCAAGCTTAAGACGGCCAATGTCATTGATAAGATGGGCGCCTGCCTCCAGGCAGGCCCGCGCCACATAACCCCGAAAGGTGTCTACAGAAATAATCAGGCCGGCCTGGCTGAGCTGCTCTATCACCGGCAGTATCCTCTTTAGTTCCTCCTCCGGGCCGGCTATGGCTCCACCCGGACGGGAGGAGGCCCCTCCCACATCAATAATATCAGCACCCTGGGCGGCCATTTCCAGGGCTCGCTTTACTGCCAGATCAGTCTGCAGGTACTGCCCCCCATCGCTGAATGAATCAGGGGTCACATTTAAAATACCCATCACCAGGGTACGCTGGCCCAGTGGCAACTCCCGGCCGTTAGCCAGGAACAGCGCCTCCCCGGATTGCTCCAATCCCTGCAGGATCGCCTCGATTTCGGCGGCGGTTTCTTTCAGTTTGAAGGGCTGCACACGCAGCTTTCTTATCAGAAGCCGGTACTGCTTTAACGTCCCCATAAGCAGGACGTCGGTCTGGCCCTCTAAAGAAAGGGCCTCTCGTGAGACGGCTGCTTCGCCGCCTTTGGATAGCATTTCTTGTTTAATGATATTAGCGGCGCGGCAGGGCAGGTTTTTTAAGAGAATCGTCCGAAACAACGCCTTGGGCAGCAAGTAGGGATAACCTTCCGGGTCCACCCCAATCCGTTCCAGGGCCATCCGCGCTTGGTGCTGATTATTTATAACAACGGCATGATGCCCCGGCAATGAATAACCCCCTCAATATTCAAAGCTGCTGACATTTGATTCTTGGTGGGCGATTTTGGGACAGGTATCCCGACATTCACATTCCTGACAAAAGCGGGACAGGTTATCGGCCCGGTGCAGCCTTTCGCCCAGGAAACTCATGTCCCGGCTGATGTTGCGGTGTTCGTAAATGGCCTTACAGATAATATCGCTTTCTGACTGGTTAAAAAAGGCCCGCGGCAGGATCTCTCTGGCCAGACGGGATCCGAAGGAGGCATGGTCAACACCGGCCGTGTACTCCTTCCACTTGCCAATATCGTGCAGGAGACCGGCAGCATAGATGACCTCCTTGGCAGCCAGCTTGCCGGCTAACCCGCATTCCTTGATAAAGAAGTTCAGGTCACTGTGCTCCAATACCAGTATGTATGTTATTCGTGCCACATCCAGATGATGGCGAAAATCATGGTGGCAAAACCGGGCACCCTGTTCCTCTTCCACGTTACGCTGCATGTACTCGCGATACAGGGTATCATTTATTAAAAGCTCAACCCTCTTCAAAATGGTTCACCCCTGCATATAATAAAGTCGGCAAGATAAAACGGACAAGGAAGCTAAAGAAAAGCCCTTGTATTACTATTATATTAAACGGTGCCGACAAAAATCCTCCAAAGGATCGTGAAAATATTCTGAATTAGCACCGAAGGCAACAAAAAAACCGGGCCCCAGCCCGGTTCCAGAGCGTCAAAAAAGGCTAATAGCTGCGTTAACTCGCAAAGCCCGTTCCATTGACGTACCTCGTGTACGCCCCAATCACGGGCTTCCCGGTTGCCTTCTTCCTATCTCTTTCGCTCTGATCAAGTTCTCTAACAAAGCTGAAACCGAGCCTAAAGCCCGGTTCCTGAAGAAAGACAATTCCTCTGTTTCTGAAGCTTAAAAAATCCACCGATCCATGGCCCGGTCGTAGTCCAGCAGTTCGCCCGGGGAGAAGAAGAGTCCCAATTCCCGCTGGGCCGACTGAGGGGAATCGGAGCCGTGAATTACGTTCTGGCTCAGGCTTACGGCCAGGTCTCCGCGAATGGTACCCGGGGCGGCGTCAGCCGGATTGGTTTTCCCCATCAGTGCACGCAGTGCAGAGATTACGCCGGGGCCTTCCCAGGCCATTGCCACCACCGGCCCGGAGGTGATGAAATCCACCAGTTCCCCGAAAAATGGCTTTTCCCGGTGTTCGGCATAGTGCCGGCCCGCCAGGTCCTTATCAATCTGCATCATTTTCATTCCTACCAGCTTGAAGCCTTTGCTCTCAATGCGGCGGATGATTTCCCCGCTTAGACCACGCTGTACCCCGTCGGGTTTAACCATGATGAATGTTCTTTCCATTGCTTCATCTCCTTTTTCGATAAGACACAAGGGGACCTCCGAGACCACTGCAAAAGTAATAATGACCTGGTTTGGATGTATAAATATTCCTTCGGTGGTTTCGAACCGTCCCCTTGGGTTAGTTCATGATGTTTTCGAATTCTTCGGCTTCCAGGGTTTCGTGTTCCATCAGGTATCCGGCTACCTGGTGGAGTTTATCCATATGCTGCTGCAGGATGCTTTCCGCCTTGTGGTAGGCCTCCTCCATAAAGGAACTGGCTTGCTTGTCGATGGCATAGGCTATGGCATCGGAGTAGTTGCGGTCGCGGGAAATGTCCCGTCCCAGGAAGACTTCCTCGCTCTTGTGACCGAAGGTGAGCGGTCCCAGTTCTTCGGACATGCCGAACTCGGTAATCATCTTGCGGACGATGTTGCTGGCCCGTTCCAGGTCATTCTGGGCACCGGTGCTGATGTCATTTAACACCAGGGCTTCGGCGACCCGCCCTCCCAACAAGGTAGTCACCTCATCCAGGAGGTAGGACTTGGTCATATAATTGCGATCCTCTTCGGGAAGCAGGAGGGTGTAACCCCCCGCCCGTCCGCGGGGAATAATTGATATTTTATGCAGTTTATCGGTATTGGGCAGGAAGTAACTCACTAGGGCATGGCCGGCTTCATGGTAGGCCACCAGGCGTTTCTCATTTTCAGAAATAACCCGGCTCTTCTTCTCCGGTCCGGCAATCACGCGTTCGATGGATTCCTCCAATTCCTGCATGCCGATTTTTTCCTTGCCACGGCGGGCGGTCAACAGGGCGGCCTCGTTAACCATGTTGGCCAGGTCGGCCCCGGTAAAGCCGGGGGTGCGCTTGGCCAGGATTTCCAGGTTGACATCTTCGGCTATTATCTTGCCCTGAATGTGTACGGCCAGGATGGCCTCCCGTCCTTTTACATCCGGTTTGTCAATGAGGATGTGGCGGTCAAAGCGTCCCGGGCGCAACAGGGCCGGGTCGAGAATGTCGGGACGGTTGGTGGCGGCCATGACGATGATGCCCTCGTTGGTGCTGAAACCATCCATTTCCACCAGCAGCTGGTTGAGGGTCTGTTCGCGTTCGTCATGTCCCCCGCCCAGTCCGGCACCACGCTGCCGGCCTACGGCATCAATTTCATCGATAAAGACGATGCAGGGGGAATTGCGTTTGGCCTGTTCAAACAGGTCGCGCACCCGGGCGGCCCCTACGCCGACGAACATTTCTACAAAGTCAGAACCGCTGATGGAGAAGAAGGGTACCCCGGCTTCTCCGGCTACGGCCTTGGCCATCAAGGTTTTCCCGGTTCCGGGCGCCCCAAACAGCAGTACGCCCTTGGGGATTTTGGCGCCGATACGAATGAATTTCTGGGGGTTTTTGAGGAATTCCACGACTTCCTGCATTTCTTCCTTGGCTTCCTCGGCACCGGCTACGTCCTTGAAAGTAATCTTGACCTCTTCGGCGCTCATCATCCGCGCCCGGCTGCGGCCGAACTGCATCACCCGATTCCCGCCCCCCTGGGTCTGGTTCATGATGAAGATCAGGAACAGTATTAAAATGGCGATGGGGAAGAGGGTGGTTAATAGCGACATCCACCAGGGAGGCGGCGGAACCGGCTCCACGGTAACATTCACATTTTTCTCCCGCATAAGGTTGATCAATTCGGGATCATTGGGTGCGCTGGCGGTAAACTTGGTCTTGTCCCTTAATTCACCCGAGATGTTGTAGACATTATCGGCCACTTCTACTTTGGCCTTTTGCACCTCTCCCTGCTGTACCTTTTCATAGAACTGTACGTAAGTAAACTTATCAATACGCTCCTCCTTGCCGGAGGTCAATTCCAGGGCAAATAAGGCCAGCAAAACTATGAGTACATATATGGCGATATTCTTTAAGGCTTTGTCCAAAATGGTTCCTCTCCTGTTCTAGTTAACATGGACACTGTAACATTGGAAATGTCCGTCATATTGTAGCATACCCGCATATCCTTTTCAATCTGGGCTCTTTTTGTCCCGGGCAGCTTCGGTTTTAGCGGAGTTGGTTTGATCCCCCGGTAACCTTTTAATCACCAGGACCCGGCCGGTATCTGCCTGTACGGCTGCCGGAGCAGCAACCCTCAAGCCCAGGAGGGCATAGATCTCCCCCCCCGGTGAAGCCAGTACGGGCACCCGCTCCCGCTCTTCCCGGGTTAGTTTCATGTCAATAAAAAGGTCCTTTAGTTTCTTGTGCCCGCTCATACCCCGGGGCTGCAAACGGTCCCCGGACTGGCGTGAACGGAGCAGCAGTTCGGGGGGCAGGCGGTCATAATCCAGGTAGAGCTCTCCTCCGGGGGTATTCATATCTCCAGGCCCGGCCTGTACTGTAAAGGAAAAGGTCTCCCCCAGTTCGCTGACGAAAATATTTCCGGGGATAGGGACCTGATATGAAAACGGACGGGTCTCCTCAACTTGCTTTTGAAAGACCAAACTCCGGTAGGATTTGCGAACGGTAATCCCTTTTCCCGGGTGAAGCTGCTTGTTGGAACCGTCTTTTTCCAACAGGGCCCTGGCCCGCTCCACATCCCCCAGGCTCCAGCCGCCTTCCCCTCCGGTTAGCTCCAGGGCCTGTAATAGCAGGCGACGCTGCAGGGCGGGATGTAACTTTTTCAATTGCTCCGCGTCCAGACAAAGGGTGTTCTGGTCTTCTTCCTGTAGTACCAGTGACCAAATACGAGCACATTCGGCTTCCAGATAATCATTTTCCTGCCTGGCAATATCAGACAGCTGGTTTAAGATGTCCACCGTCCGCGGATTGAATTCCTGCTCCAGAAATGGCAGCAGGCGGTGGCGGATGCGGTTGCGGGTGAAACGAATATCCGTGTTGCTGGCATCAATGCAAAAAGGGAGGGAGCGCTCCTTAAGGTATAGGGCAATTTCTTCCCGATTTAAGCAGAGAAAGGGCCGAATAAAAGGCCCCTGGGCAGGAAGCATTCCCCTTAGCCCCTTTACTCCCGCTCCCCGCAGCAGGTTGAAGAGTACCCCTTCGGCCTGATCGTTGCGGTGGTGGGCGGTGGCTACTCGCTGTGCCCCCGGGCGGACCATCAGGTCACGGAAAAAAGCATAGCGGCACTCCCGCGCCGCTTCTTCCAGCCCTTTTTTTTCTTCCCGGGCCACTTTTTTTACGTCAACCTGGCGGATGTAACAGGGCAAGTTATAGTCCCGGCAGCGCTGGCGGACAAACTGTTCCTCCTCTTCTGCCTCGGGACGCAACTGGTGGTTGAGGTGGGCTGCAGCAAGGGTAAAGTGCCCCTGGGGCAAGAGGCGACAGAGAACATCCAGGAGGGCCATGGAATCCGGTCCCCCGGAAACGGCCACAATGACCGCATCCCCGGGCGAGATGAGACCCTGGTGGGTGATATATTGGCTGGTTTTTTCTAATACATCCATTTTCCCCGCGCATCCCGTAATTACTTCTATATATATGCTACCCAACTTTACCGGGGCGGTAAACCCCGG
>CAZLYH010000016.1:0-6725 GCA_964563775.1 uncultured Syntrophomonadaceae bacterium
GTACAGCGCCTACTTTGTTGAATTGAGCAAGGAATTGCAGCAGGATATTATTGGCAGGACCGAGCTGTCTTTTGACTAGGGTTTAAACCTGCAGGCTGTCACGTAGATGTAATCTATCGTTACAGCCTGCTGTCTAATTCAAATGCGGGAGTTTCCGCTGGCAATCGCCATGCTGAGGTAAAAAAGGCTTGAGGAGAATACTATGCTGCAACAAAGACTGTACCAAAATATTAAAGCTAATCTTCCCAAAGATCCCCTGCCGGAGCTATCTTCGGACCAGGGGGTGGTTTTCAATATTCAGCGTTTCACTGTTCACGATGGCCCGGGAATTCGCACCGAGGTCTTTTTAAAAGGATGCCCTCTACACTGCAAGTGGTGCAGCAATCCAGAAAGTATGAAGCTTCATCCCCAGGTAGCCGTTACCGCCAGCCGCTGTGTTGGTGTAGAAAAATGCGGCTACTGTATTGCTGTCTGTCCTGTGGAAAAAGACGCCATGTTCCAGGTTGAAAACGGGAAAGTTGCAGCCATCGCTCGGGATATGTGTACAGATTGTCTGCAATGTGCCGAGATTTGTCCCGCCAACGCCATTAAGGTGTTTGGCAGACAGATGAGCATTGCCAGGGTCATGGAAGTAATTCTGTCCGACCGGGAATTTTACGAGCGATCCGGTGGTGGTGTTACTGTATCCGGAGGGGAAGCTCTGGTCCAATGGCAATTTACCGCTCAGTTGCTGAGCGAGTGCAAAAAGAACCATCTCCATACCTGTCTGGAAAGTGCCCTGCATTGCCAGGAAGATATTCTGGAGAAGGTGTATCCCTACGTGGATTTGGTCCTGACCGATATCAAGCACATGGATTCTGCCCGGCACCGGGAATATACCGGAGTAGGCAACGAGACTATCCTTAGCAATATCAAAAAAACCGTGGAGATGGGCAAGCCTCTGGTGGTGCGCATACCGGTGGTTCCCGGCCATAATGACAGTGAAGACAACATCCGGGCCACCGCGGAATTCATCGCCAACCAGCTTGGAAACCGGGTCTTGCAGGTGCAATTACTACCCTATCGCCCTCTAGGCGAAGAAAAGTACCAGGCGTTGGGTCTGGAATATCCCATGGCTGGCCTCGAACGTCCCGAGCGGTGGGAGTGGGAGACCAACATCCGTCATTTGGCCGAGGTTATGAAGTCCTACCGGGTAAATGCCGTAGCCGGGACTACCACCAGTTTCAAACCCGGTTAAAAGGTTGCCCTTTATGATTAAGATTTGATTATTGGCTCCACTGCAGGGAACCAGTAAAACCATCCCAACCAGGAGAACGGTTGGCAGATGTTACTGGTTCCCCTGCGTTTTTCATACCGTTAAATCTGCCCGGTAATCCTTCCGGTTTTCAGTGGCTAAAAGTTCCGGTCGCAGGTAAACCACGCCAGCAAGACATCTGCTACCGCTTTTTGCAGCCAGCGGTTTTCGGTCAGCAGGCCCTGGAACCCGGAAAGCGCCCCGGGTTGCACAGAGTCCTGTTCCAAAAGTAGCGCCAACTCTGCCAGGAACGGTTCGAATGCCTGACTTTGCCTCCCTGCCTTTAGCTTGACCAAAGCATGAAGGTAATTCAAGTAATCATCTTTCCAGGAAGGGATAGGCGCAACCGGGCGATCCACATTAACTGCAGAATTACTCTCCGGTGGAGGGGAATCAGTATTTACGGGAGCCATTCCCGGAGGCGAATAAAAAGCCCGGCCTTGAAAGCGGATCCCGTCACATATTTCGCAATCGACCATCTCAATATGAAACTCATCCCCCGATTTGACGGCTCGCAGGCAGTCACCACTCTGTACATCCACATCCGGGTACAAGGCTATGTAGCACCGCCCCGTTGGCACTTCGCGGTTGCGCATACCGTCTACAGTATCTCCGGTGCGGGTGACTATAAACTTTTCCCCGGCCATTTTCATCATGGTTTTTAAAACCGGTTCAACCTGCACTTGCTGCACCCCCAATTAGTTTTTTCTGCTTTCATTCTAATGGTTGGGTGTGTGGCGTACAACTCTTGCAAACTTTTATTTGACAGTCTCAGGTATTTGGCTAAAATGTAATTTAATTGCCCGTGCAACTTGCACAATATTGTGCACAACAGGAGGATGATGATGACCAGGTTACGCAAGGACCTCTTGAACCCCAGCCTCAAAAAGGTTTTGAGCTCCTTTCACCTTGATAAAAACTATGTTTCCGGTAAGGGAACGATTCTGACTGATGAAACGGGAAGGCAGTACCTGGATTTTATTTCCCAGTATGGAGCGGTCCCTTTCGGTTATAACCCTGATTTTTTGTGGGAGGCGCTGGACAAAGTCCGCCAGCGGTCTCTGCCCAGTCTGGTGCAGCCTTCTCTCCCCGGGGAGGCATTAAAACTGGCCAATATTATGGCGGAAGTGACCCCCGGTGACCTTTGCTATTGTACTTTTTGCCAGAGTGGGACTGAAGCGGTCGAAGCTTCCATCAAGCTGGCCCGTTCCACTACCGGACGAGAACTGATTATTTCCACCCGTAACAGTTTTCACGGCAAAACCCTGGGGGCCTTGTCTGCTACCGGAAAAAGCTCCTATCAGACACCTTTCCGGGCTCCAGCGCCGGGCTTCCTTCAGGTTCCCTATAATGACGCGGTGGCCTTGCAGGAGGTCTTTTCCGCCCATCCCGAAGAGGTAGCGGCTTTTATTGTCGAGCCCATTCAAGGGGAGGGAGGCATCATTGTTGCCGAACCAGGTTATTTGCAGAAGGCACGTGAATTGTGCAGTGAATTCGGAGCGGTCTATATAGTAGACGAAATTCAGACTGGTCTGGGCCGGACGGGGCGGCTCTTTGCCTGTGAGTATGAGGGGATTGAACCGGATGTTCTGTTGCTGGCCAAGGCTTTGGGTGGCGGCCTGCTCCCCCTGGGGGTTTGTATCAGTTCACCCCGGGTATGGAACGAGGACTTTGGAATGCTGCACAGCTCAACCTTTGCCAACAATAACCTGACCTGTGCAGTAGGGATTACGGTTTTGGAGTACCTGCTGGCTGATCAGCAGGAGCTAATCCTTTCAGTTAAGAAAAAGGGTGACTATTTGCGGGAACACCTGCAGCGCTTGCAAGATACTTATCCGGGGGTCATCAAGGAAGTGCGGGGGCGGGGCTTTATGGTGGGCGTGGAGTTTGAAAGCTTGAGGGACTGCGGATCCTACGACTTGGCCTATATGGTAGACCAGGGAGGATTTACCGCCCTGCTGGCCGGTTACCTGCTCAATGTCCACCAGGTGAGAATTGCACCTTTTCTCAATGATTCCATGACAGTGCGCCTGGAACCTTCCCTGGAGATTAGCTGCCAGGAAATAGACCGGGTAGTAGAGGCCCTTGAAGATATTGTCCGGATTCTTTATTACCGTGACTACGCCCTTTTATATCGATTTTTAATCGATGATTACAACCGCCCGGAAAAGATAAATGATTACCGGTACCAGACCCGGAACATTAAACCTTCACAATTAAAGCCCGATGAAAAGGCCGAACATAAATTTGCTTTTCTTATTCATTACCCGGCCCCTGAGGATATGATCGCCAATAATCCGTCGTTTAAGAGCTTTGGCCGGGATGAGCTGTACCAGATAATGGAGTGGCAAAGTCAGACGGATGAGCCTGGCCTGGTGTGCCATATGCCTGCCATTCGTGCGGCCAGCGGGAGCATTGCCGAGGGTTGGCTGATCGGCGTCCCCTTTGGGGCCCGGGAAATGATGAATCTGCCCAGGGAGCGTACGGTTCCAGTCCTCCAGCAAGCTGTGGATATGGCCAGGGAGCTGGGAGCTGGTATAGTGGGTCTGGGGGCACTCACCTCGGTAGTAACCCGCGGCGGAAGGTCGGTACAGGGAAGAAACGTAGCTATTACCAGTGGCAATAGCTTTACGGTGCTAATGGCGATGGAAGCCCTTTTTACGGGCGCACAGAAAATGAATATCGATCTGGAAACGGCCCGAGGAGCCGTGGTTGGTGCCACCGGTTCCATCGGCAGAGCCTGTGCCTTGCTGCTTTCCGAGCGGTCTAGTTATATTACCCTGCTGGGGAATCCCGAGCACAAAACCAGCAGCCTGCTGCGCCTGAACAGCCTGGTTCAGGACATGTTGGACCTGGCCTGGAAACGCTTACAGGAGGGGCAGGAAACCGGGCTCAGCGGCTGGTTGAAAGAAATTATCCAGGAAAGCGGCGCGATGGGCAACCTGATGGAGAAAGCCGAATCTGTCGGAAAAGCTTATGATGTGGAAGGGCTCAAGGCAATCTGTCATCGACTAAGGAAGCCTTTTCCTATCCAATTCAGTCTGGACATTGACACCGTCCTGCCCGGCTGTGACCTGGTGGTGGCCGCGAGCAGTTCCCCGGAATATCTGATTTACTCCCGGCATTTGCAACCCGGCGCGGTGGTTTGTGACGTAGCCCGGCCGGCTGATGTGGCGCCAGAAGTTTATCGGGAGCGGGATGACGTGCTTATTCTGGAAGGAGGGCTGGTCCAGTATCCTGAGGCGATAGCATTTGGTCCTAATCTTGGCTACCGGGACGGGGTCAATCTGGCCTGCCTGTCGGAAACGGTCCTCCTGGCTCTAGAGGGTGATTACCGTGACTACAGTATCGGCACTAAACTGCCGCTGGAAACCCTGCAATATTTTCGCGAATTGGCCCATCGGCATGGATTTGGCCTGGCGGGTTTGAAAATGGGAGACCGTGAGCTGAGCGAGGATGAGATCATCGCTATCTATCAGCGCAGCCAGCAGTACCGCCAAGGCCAGTCCCTTAATGATACCAAAGTGGCAAGCAAGTAAGTACAGATAATGCTATTCTAAAGCCCCCCTGGAACAGGGGGGCTTTTCTTTGATTCTTGTGGTATAATATGGAATCAAATTCCTTGCAGTAAAAACGTGATAGGGCTAAAATAGAGTAATTGAAGCAGGGAAGGTGGGAATTTGGTGGTGGAGACCCAGGACATTACCATCAAAAAGAATGGCAAATGGTACTTCGGGCAGGCCGAAATGTTTCGCCGCAACATTCTCAACATCCTGGCCAGGAATCTGGAACGGGAAGAGGATGGTTCTTATTATATTCGCATGGGAAATGAAGTAAACCCCATTATCGTAGAGGATGTTCCTTTTTTAGCCAGCGGATATCAGGAGGAGGAAACCGGCATTAAACTGGTTTTCCATGATCTTCAGGAATTACCACTGGACCAGGAGCTACGCCTGTACTTAAAAGGGGATGTACCCTACATCAGTTTTCGCTGGGAGGCGGATACTCGTTTGAGCCGCGGAGTATACTGGAAGCTCAGTGAATTCTTTGACTTTCGCGGTGATGAGATCTATATAGTTCCTTCCGCCCATGTTAAATAATGCAGGGACAAAAAAGGGGGATCTTTAATGGCTACGCAAATTATCACGGATACATCTTGCGACCTTCCGGAAGAGAAACTCACGGAGAACAACATTGAAATGATCCCTTTAAAGGTAACTTTTGATAATGGCCAAACTTTTTTGGACCGTTTCGAGCTGCCTCCCGCCGTTTTTGTTAAGAAACTGGCCCAGTCCCGTTTGCTTCCCAAAACTGCGGCTCCCGATCCGCAAACCTTTATCGAATACTTTGAACGGGGCTTGCGCAACATGGGGAGTGTCGTTTTTGTCAGCCTCTCCTCCGGGCTTAGCAGCACATATCAAACTGCGCAATTGGCCTGCAAAATGCTGGGCAGTGAGAAGGTAAGGGTTTTTGATACGCTAACCGCTTCTCTGGGAACCGGAATCATGGCCATAAAGGCTAACCAGTTTGCCAAAAGCGGGATGGCCCTGGAGCAAATCATGGCACGTCTGCACCAGGTGCGCGATACCCGCGAGGTTATCTTTGTTCTTGATACACTGGAGAATGTGGTAAAGGGAGGCCGCTTGTCACGCATGGAAGGACTGGCCGGCAATCTCCTTAACATAAAGCCCATTTTGCAAGGCAATTCCTTGGGTGTACCGGTAATAGCTGAAAAACTACGGGGAAGGAAAAAAGCGATCCGGAGAATGGTTGATATGCTGGGAGAAATGGTGGGCGACTCGGTGCGTGAACGCATTGTCGGCATCAGCCATTTAAACTGCGAGGAAGACGCCTATCAGTTAGCCCGGGAAGTTGAGCAGCGTTATCAGCCCCTGGAAATCATTATCGCTCCCATGAGCGCCACCATCGGCACCTATGCCGGTGAAGGTGGTCTAATGATCAACCTGTAGATAAGGAAAGGGCCAGACGTGGTTTGGCAATTAGCCCTGGCTGACGCAGACTTACGCTAAAGGGATAATGGACACTGATAAACCAAATAGTAATGAGCCAGGAAACACTTCCCCCGCTTATTTCCTGGTTATAGATGCAGTGCATGGTGTCATTTGGACCTTAAACCTTGTATTAAAACAGTGGCAGTTAGGATTATATTTCAGTTGCCAAAGACCGGGGCAGGTGCCAAAAAGAGCAAAAAGAAGGGGCTTAATTCCGTTCCAAGCCCCAACAAGTATAGGATAAAACACCCCTATGTGTATGTCCCCCCGCCCATTTCAATGCAAGGATCATGCCAATGCCAACAAACGCATAGAAGGACGCATCTTTACGAGCGGTTATGTTTATCGACCAGCCGGACTGTCGCACTAACAGAACAATAGGGGTCTCAATAAAGAGACCCCTATCTCAAATTTGATAC
>CAZLYH010000016.1:6825-15382 GCA_964563775.1 uncultured Syntrophomonadaceae bacterium
TCTAAAGCCTGCTAATATGAGCAGGACGGAATCGCGATTCGTCCAGTGACAAGCCTGCTTCGATAGCTGCCAGCATTTTATCCTTGTCCCGGGGGAGCAGCCCGCTGACATCCCAGTAGTTGGCTACGTGGTCGCTTAATACCATACTGTTTTCACAGTGCAGGTTTTGCACCAGTATTTGCAACTCCTGCAGGGCCTGATGTGGGCTCAGTAACTCAAAACTGCCATTTTGGTATTCTTCATACAAAGGAGTCCCGGGGATGGGAACAAAAGTGCGGATACGAATAAAATCAGGACTGAAAGCACTTAATGCCCGGGCGCTGTTAAGGGCATGTTCCTGGCTTCGTTCCCGGCCCCCTATTCCGGTCAGGTAGTATTCACTGATTTCGATTCCCGCCTTTTTAAGCTTCAGGCCCGCTGAGATTATTCCTTCAGAGGTAGTACCCTTGCAAATCCGTTCCAGTACTACATCGTCTCCGCTTTCCATGCCGGTATGAACCCGACTTAGCCCTGCTTTTTTCAACCGTTGGAGTTCTTCCGCACTTTTCCGATTAACAAAACGAGCGGAACCATAAACGGTGATGCGTTGCAGGTGAGGAAAAAGGCTGCGGGCAAAAGTAAATATTTCTTCCAGTTGTTCGGTTTTCATAGCGATGGTATTACCATCAGGAAAGAAGAGGGAATGAATGTGCTCGCTGTAATAATCTCGGGCGGCACTCAGGTCTTCCTTGATCTCCTCCACCGGCCGGATGCGAAAACGGGTATTCTTATACATAGGGCAAAAGGTGCAGCGATTGTGGGGGCAACCGATAGTAGCTTGAATAAGAAGACTCCCGGCCTCACTGGGGGGGCGGTAAACGGTTCCTTCATAACGCATCCTGTCTGCACCTCCTTTTTATCAAGATTGGTTGTAAGCAGCAAAAAACAGGTCGAAACGCTTACATACCCTTAGATTATCAAAATATGGGGCGGGACGAAAGGGGCGGCTCTTTTCCCCGCCAATATAACTAACTCGGAGTATTTCCCGGGGTTTAGGTGGTTGTTTTACCACCTAAAAACCGATATATTTATACCAAAGACGCAGGGATGCAGTGTCTGATTATGGTGATGTCCAGACTTCGGATTAGCGAGATCACTGGATTAGTAAAAACCTTTGAAAAACAAGTTAAGCCGGATCGCTATTGGGGGGGAGCAATGCCGAATGTCGGTGAAGGTTCTAATAGTGGACGACGATGAGAGGGAGCGCATTGTTTTAAGGTACATTCTTGAACAGAGCCGGGATGTGGAAATTGTGGGTGAGGCCGTCCATGGGTTAGAGGCATTGCTTCTTTGTCAGGAAAAAAAGGTTGATCTGGTCTTTCTCGACATAACCATGCCGGAAATGGGTGGGCTGGAAACCGCATACAAGCTTAGAGGTTTGCGGGAGGCTCCTCATTTTGCATTTATTACGGTTAAGAAGGATATGGCCGTGGAGGCTTTCGAACTGGGCGCAATTGATTACATCGTCAAGCCTTTCGAACAGGCCCGGGTAGAAAAGACACTGGATAGAGTCAAAGCGCAAATTGGCCATAAGGATGTTATTGAAGAACTGGTGAAGCAAAAACTCAAGGAACGTATCGATTTTTTTCTAGAAAAATACCGGAATTACGAAATATATTCCAAGCGTCTCCCCGTCAGGGAAAAAGGGAAGATCAGCCTGGTAAATCAGGAAGAGATTATTTATTGCGAAAGCCAGGGAAAAAAAGTATTTATCTGTACCAATAATGAGGGCTACCTGAGCAACTTTACCCTTAATGAGCTGGAAGCCCGTCTAAATAGTCTTAGCTTCTTTCGTGCCCACCAGGCTTTTATCGTCAACCTCAATTACATAAAAGAAATCGTTAACTTCGGAGAGGGTTCCTACCTTTTACATCTTAACAACTGCAACAAAAATATCATTTTAAGCCGCTCCAAGGCAAAATTGCTGCGAGAAAGGATCGGCGTACAATAAACTGCAAACCATGCCGTAAAAGCGTCACACTAGCCCTGATTTATGCATATTCGGGCCAGATGGCCGGGGTGTTTTCCTGAATATCAGTCCGGATGCAGGTAACGAAAGTCCCTGTTCTTAGCTGTTTACCAGGAACATGGAATTATACAATGCCCCTTCCATCGGCAAATAGTAAATACTGTTAGCACAAATAGCTGCAGCGGCAAAGTATCCTGATTAATCAACCAACTATTTCCCATATAGAGAAAAAAATCACAAAATACATTATGATAAAACTAGGTAAGAAGCACGTTTTATTAGTAGAAAAGGGGGTAGGAAGGAGGAGGAGTCTTACAATTCCGGTCCGGAGTGCGGAGAGGACGGACCGGTTAACCAGCCGAACCATAGTTCCCGTTGACGAGCAGACCTGTCGTGCGCCAACAATGGAGTGTCCGGTTGAAGATTGGAGTGATGCTCATGATACCATTTTATAAACTTGAGCGTTATGAAGGAAATGAAGCTCTCTTTGAACTTGTATTAATGTCCATCGTGTCAAGTTATGTCGGGGAACCGTTACACATCCACGCAGAGGGGTTAAGAGGAACGGGAAAAACTACTATTATGCGAGCAGCCAGGGACGTTCTGCCTCGCATAACCCGAATTACAGGCTGTATTTACAACTGCGATCCGGCAGAGCCGCACTGTCCTCACCACAAGCATTTAAGTCCGCAAGAAATTGCTGCCATAGGTACGGAAGAAATACCTATGCCCTTTCTGGAAATATCTCACTCAGCTAAAGTCGGAACCGTTGCCGGAAGCATTGACCTGGCCAAACTGACCGACCCAACCAATCCTGAAGCCAAGCTTTTGCCTGGTCTGATACCCCAGGCTCACCGGGGGATTATTTTCATTGATGAAATCAACCGCCTGGCCGATACCGCCCCGGAAATAACCGATATTCTGCTCGACGTTATGGGGAACAAACCCGGGCACATCCAGATCGAAGAAGCGGGTCTGCCGGTGGTGGAAATTCCCGTTTCCGTATCTGTGTGGGCTGCATCCAACCCTGATGAAGAACCTGGACCTTTAGAGGAGATCCGCCGCCAGCTCTCGGACCGTTTTGATATGGTTTGCTATATGGGACGGCCTGACTCACTGGATATTCTCACCAGTATGCTGGAAGAAAACTCCCATTTCCGCAAGGCCCAGCAGGCGCGGAAAAAAGAATCGGAACGGGTAGACGAAGACAAAAATGATGCTTACCGTCAGGATATTATCAAATGGGCTGAGACTTATGAGCGAACAGAACTGCCCGATTTTCTTAGGAATTTCATCGCTCGCCTGTACATCAAACATAATCTGGAGAGTATCCGGGCTATCGAAGCCATGCAACAGGGAGCGGTATTGCACAGTGTCCTGAAGAACCGGGACAAGGTCTTGATCAATGATGTCACCTACATGATCCCGCTGGTTCTCAAACATCGTGTGGATGGTGACACTCTGGTGCGGATGATGAATGACGTGGACTCCAGAGGGGCCCGGGAAAGCATTCTCAACTTTAAAAGCAAGCGGAACGAAAAGAAGAAAGATGAGGATAGCGACTACTTTCAGCAGACGGCCCGGCCTCTCAAAGATATGCATCGCGGCGAACTGATTAATACAGAAAAAAGCCTTACGCCCAGCGAATATTAAGGATCATACGGCATAAGCCTGTGCAGAATATGCCCCTGCTAGTCTACCCCGGAGTGGCCTTGAGGAGTTCTGAACGGGCTTTTTGCCACTTTGCCTTCAGGATAACCGGATTACCATCCGGCTCTGGAGAAGGGGGCATGCTGAATGCTTGGTGAACACACCAATGTTGATAAGGCTGGTTCGGTGGGAAACTACCTGAGTCTTTACCTGGGGCAGAACCAGGGAGTCAGGCTGGGGGAAAGCACCGTGGTAAGCCGCAAGGCCCATGCCCGCATGCCGGAAAAACGGGTAAAGGGCCAGATTAAAATACTGATCAACCGGGATGCGGGAAAGACCTACCTGGACTATGTAGACGCAGACCAAATTGTGCATGTCGACATCTACCACCGTAATGGGGAGATCGACCCGCGGGTAGTCGCTAAAAGTATTTTCTGGGCCTTGGACGAACATTTCCTGGAGAAAGACCCGCAGTTGCAGTATGCGGAGGATGAACGCTTTCGCATGGTCCGGGATTATGCCAACAAGATTTTCATAACTACCCGGGCAGGAAAAGGCGTACTTTATGATCTTTTTCAGGATGTAGTCAAACCGTTTTTTGAAGGAGAAGAGGGCTGGGATCACGTTCATATTCTGGCGCGCCTGCAGCGGGATGAGTACTACCTGGTGTACGTGATAGCTGCCATTGTGGAAGAGATTATTTTGAAAAGCGGTGTCAAGCTCTCCAAGGTGCGCAATATTGTCCACGGTAATCAAAAGGAAGCGCGGGACAGCTATGCTGGCTACATCAAGCTTCCTTGGAAAAATTTTAAGGGCCAGCATGCCCGCCAGTTACCGGAAAAGGAAAACGTCAACCAGCTTATTCTCAAGCTGGCGGAGAAATTTGGCGGGGTAGACGAAATAGAAGAGTTCATGGAGAACTACTCCACCAATATCTTTAAGCGCAAAGGAATTGAACAGCAAAAAAAGAAGTGGGGCGATATTGAGCACGATCTCGAGCAATTGGAAGAGCTCGGTTTGTTAAAAGATACGCCCTTTGGCAAGGTCCTGACCAAAAAAGGCCTGCAACTGAAGGATTATGTTATTCACCATAAGTGCGAACTGGAAACGGAAATTCGCCGTAATGTACGCCGGGCACCAGCCGGGGGGAGTGGTCGCTTTAAACGGCTGGGCAAAGCGGAACATAAGACCAGCTACGTTGAATTTACCAACCGTAACAAGACCATAAACGACCCGGACAAAAACTGGTCCGGTGATCTGGCCGTGCCGGAAACCATCATCCAGGCCAAAAAGAGCGGTTTCCTGCGGGGGGATGAGCGCTTTAACATTCGGCGGGAAGATCTGCATTTTTACGAAAAGAAGCACTATATTCCCATCGATATTTGCCTTCTTATCGATGCCAGTGGCAGTATGGCGGGGGATAAACGACAGGCAGCCTGTTTCCTGGCTGAGCACCTCTTGTTAACCGGCAAGGAAAAGGTGGCCGTGGTAACCTTCCAGGAACGCAGCAGCAACGTGGTGGTCCCCTTTACCCGTAACCAGCGCATTCTATCCCGCGGACTGGCGACTATAAATCCCGCCGGACTGACGCCCCTGGCAGACGGGATTATGACTGCTGTAAACCTGATTGCCAATACCCGGGTGCGCAATCCCCTGCTGGTTTTGATTACCGATGGGATACCCAATACTCCGCTTTGGACCCTGGATGCCAAAGCCGATGCCTTGGAAGCGGCTACTCACATCAAGGAGCACAAAATCCGTTTTATATGTATCGGGGTGGAATCCAACCGTAACTACCTGGAAAAGGTAGCGGAGAAAGCCGATGGAGCTCTTTATCTGGTGGACGACTTGAATAAAGAGAACCTGATTAACATCGTCCGCTATGAAAAGAAAACCATGCTGGATGCAAAGCCGGGGCTGGCTTAATTAAACGCTACAGGAAACGTTAAAATCCGAGGAAATATTTAACGCATTGACAGCAAATATTTTGCTGAGCTAAGATTTTTATAGAAACTAATGGAGGCTAAAATTCGTAGTTTGCTTAAATAACTCCTCCTTCATGAATGAGCACCTTGCGGGGTGCTCTCTTTTTTCATTTTCTGGCATTGTGCAGGCATATTTGTGGGACCAGCTTCGTATCTTTCTTAGCAGGACAAACATAGGGAGGGGCAGTTATGGGAAAGAAAACGATCCTGGTTGTGATCGTATTTATGCTGGCCATATGCCTGGTATCTGGGGGGTGCTCATCTGGTGAGAAGCTTCAGAGTCTGAACGACTGGAGAGATCTGCTCAAGGCTTCTACCAAGAAAGAAAGCACTCCTTCCAAAAATCCTCGCATTGACGAACTGGGAAGCGATCAACAGCCTGGGCATAGCGGTGAAAAGACGGTGGTGGAACTCTATTTTGTTGAGGCCAACGGAAGGAACCTGGTAAGGGAACAGCGCAGTATAACTAAAACCCAAGCTATTGCCCGTAAGACTCTGGAGACATTAATCATTGGACCCGAAGGCGTGGACACGAAGCCGGTTTTTCCTGCCGATACCCAGCTCCTGGACATTAACCTCAAACCGGATGGTCTCTGTATCGTTGATTTTAGTTCTGAGGTAAACCGGGTGGACGCCGAGGAGGGACAGCTTTTGGTTTATGCTGTAGCCAATACGCTGGGACAGTTTCCCGCCATTAAGGAAGTGGCCTTTCTCGTCGACGGGCAAAAGGTTTCCACCTTGGGAGGACAGGTTGATATCTCCGTCCCGGTAACCCCAGATTACAGTTTCAAGCTCTAAGGTATAGTTGTTTTCTATTGATAGACACGGCAACCTTTATATTGATCTGGCATTCAGTATTGGGGGCCCGGGGAGGGTGCTTCCCTTCCATGGGCATCTAGGCTATCTCCCTCGCGGGGAATCCAACGTTCCCCGGCGCTTTGAGCGTCGGGGAACTATTGCGGCTTCCTATTAGATACCGACCTTCTAGAATATATCCGCTAAAAATGATACATTATTTAAGGAGTTGACCGGGAAACCGGGACTGGGTTCAGTTATTGAAGAGGTGTTTTTATTGGGAAATAATCAGCCCATTGGGGTTTTTGATTCCGGTGTTGGGGGCCTGACAGTGGTCAAGGCCCTGATGGAAAAGCTCCCCCGGGAGAGCTTTATTTATTTTGGCGATACCGCTAATCTTCCCTATGGCAATAAAAATGAATCTCAGTTGCTGGGATATGCACATAGTATTATTCAGTTTTTGTTAACCCGGCAAGTAAAAGCGATTGTAGTGGCCTGCGGGACCCACTCGTCGGTAACACTGCCTAATATTGCCAGGGATTACTCCTTGCCCATTCTGGGCGTTCTTAAGGCAGGGGCGCGTAGTGCCGTTCGCGCAACCCGCAATGGGAAAATAGGTGTGGCTGCTACTCAGGCTACGGCTAACAGCCGGGCCTATACCCGGGAAATACAATCCCTGCATCCACAGCTGAAGGTTTTTGAGGTCGCCTGTCCCCGTTTTGTGCCCTTGATCGAATCCGGCGAGCTGGATTCCCCCCGGGTGCGGGAGGCCGTAGCCGAGTACCTGGGGCCTTTGGTTAAAGAGGGTATTGACTGCCTGGTCCTGGGTTGTACCCATTATCAGTTTTTGACGGCGGTCATCGCTGATTTTCTGGGGCCGGAAATATCACTGGTAGACCCCTCCTGTGATACTGTGATGGACCTGGCGGCTCTGCTGCACGAGCAGTCCCTGGAAAATGACCAGCTGACAACTCCCACCAGGGAGTTTTATGTGAGCGGCAACGACGAATCTTTTTATAATGTTGGTACCTTGCTTATTGGGGACGTTATTAAGGAAGTGGAAAGGATTCGCTTGGATTGATATCAAATGGCAGGGAAAGGATTGGATTTACTACCACCATTCCGGTGGAAGTCATTCTGGCTGCCGGCAAAACGCCGGTGGACCTGAATAATATATTTATCAATGATAGCCATCCCGGAAGAATGGTGGACCAAGCGGAACAGGCCGGTTACCCCCGCAATACCTGTGGATGGATCAAGGGCTTGTATTCCGCGGCCCGCGAGAATGAGCTGCAGGCGGTGATTTCCGTTATGCAAGGGGACTGCAGCAACACCCTGGCCCTGATGGAAACCCTGCAGCTTTCGCGGATACCGGTACTGCCGTTTGCTTTTCCTTTTGACCGGGATTACCAGACCCTGCAGGGGCAGATCCAGAAGTTAATGGACTTTTGGGGGGTTGGCCCCAAGCAAGTGGAGGAAGTCCGGAATCAGTTGGTCACCATCCGGGCCTTATGCCAGGAAATGGATCGTCTTACCTGGGAGGACAACCTGGTGAGTGGGGGTGAGAACCACTATTTTCTGGTCTCATCCAGTGACTTTAACGGCAGCCCTGAGGGTTATCGGACTGAACTGGAGCTTTTCCTGCGTGCGGCCCGCGTCAGGGAGCCATGGCGGGAAAAGGTGCGTTTGGCCTACATCGGCGTTCCACCTATTTTTACCGATTTCTATCAGGTCACTGAGAAATTAGGGGCCCGAGTGGTTTTTAACGAGGTGCAGCGTCAGTTTTCCATGCCTTTCGCTACTGACGACATCACTGCTCAATACCTGGCCTATACGTACCCTTATGGGGCCTTTGCGCGGCTGGAGGATATCCAGGAGCAGCTGGGCCAACGCAGGGTTGACGGGGTAATTCATTATACTCAGACCTTTTGTTTCCGGCAGATCGAAGATATGGTGTTTCGTGAATACATTAAGCTGCCTATGCTCACCCTGGAAGGGGACCGGCCCGGCCCGGTGGACGCCCGCACCCGTATGCGCCTGGAGGCGTTTATTGATATGCTGGCGGGGGACGATGGACGCGGATAACACGGATGCAGGTGGATTGACCGGATGGGGTTTT
>CAZLYH010000016.1:15482-36047 GCA_964563775.1 uncultured Syntrophomonadaceae bacterium
GGGGACGATGGACGCGGATAACACGGATGCAGGTGGATTGACCGGATGGGGTTTTTGACGCAGATTAACGCTGACTGACGCTAAAATTGGGGTGAAGGGGACGATGGACGCGGATAACACGGATGCAGGTGGATTGACCGGATGGGGTTTTTGACGCAGATTAACGCTGACTGACGCTAAAATTGGGGTGAAGGGGACGATGGACGCGGATAACACGGATGCCGGTGGATTGACACGGATTGTTTTTTGACGCAGACTAACGCTGACTGACGCTGAATGGTAAAAGATTTGGACAGGGATATTTACTGATTCTGTGCTCTTTATGATCGGTATAGGTAAACTGGGATATTTTTTTACTATATTTTGGATTATGCTGAAAAACCTATTTGGATACATGAATATGCTGGAGTTGTAGTTTTATTAACCCTACCGCCGGGTTGTTCAGCGTTAGTCAGCGTAAATCAGCGTCTAAACTTCAATATAGTTTTATTGATTATCCCCGCTGGAAGGGGGGACAGTAATGATTGGTATAGATTTGGGATCGCGCAGTGTGAAAATAGTGGAATTTACAGATGGTATCCTGCGCTCCAGCCGAATAATAGACACCATTGGTTTTTATCGGCGCTATCGGTCCCCGGAGGGAGCCGTACTTACACTGGACTTTACCCAGCTGGGGCTGACCGGAGGCCAGGTTGTGGCTACCGGTTATGGTAAGATTAACGTGGATATTGAAGGGGCGAACAAAGTACCCGAGATACAGGCGCATGTTGCCGGGGCCTGCTTCCAATCAGGTCAGCAGGATTTTACCCTGCTGGATATCGGCGGACAGGATACCAAAGTGGTTAAAGTCAGGAAGGGGCGGGCGGTGGACTTTATGACCAATGACCGGTGTGCAGCCAGTTCGGGACGCTACCTGGAAAATATGGCGGCGGTCATTGGCATGAGCTTGGAGGAGCTGTCCAGTTACCATGAGGACCCGGTTGACCTGAATGCTACCTGTGCTATTTTTGGTGAAACGGAAGTAATCGGCCGTATTGTAGAAGGCTGCTCCCAGGAACGACTGGCGGCAGGGATCAATTATGCACTCTACCGGCGTTTTTCTACCTTGCTGGCCCGGCTGCACAGTCCGGTGCTGCTGGTGGCCGGTGGAGGCGCTTTGAATAAAGCACTTCTTAAGATTTTGCAAAAGGAAACGGGCAGCACCGTTATCCGACTGGCCGAACCGCAACTAAATGGGGCCATAGGCTGTTGTGTTCTGGGGGATAACTGTGGGCACACGAATAATATTTCCGGTAGGTGATTGGTAATGCGGAAAATTCACAGCGACGAAATCGTGGCAGTAGTAATTCGGGCGGTCCGGGAGGCCAACACCCGCCTGCCGGTGGATATTGTCCAGGCTCTCAAAAGCGCCCGGGAGAGGGAAGGCAATACCCGGGCTCGCTCTTTTCTCGATATTATTTTGGCAAACGCGGCTATCGCTTGTAAAGAGGAAATGGCTCTCTGCCAGGACACCGGCCTGGTTGTAGTGGACATCGAACTGGGCCAGGAAGTATCTCTTGAGGGAGATCTGCTGGACGCAGCTGTAAACGAGGGGATACGTCAGGGCTACCGACAAGGTTTCTTTCGTAATTCCATAGTGGCTGATCCTTTCAACCGGATTAACACCGGTGATAATACTCCAGCGGTTATTCATACCCGTCTGGTTCCCGGTGAGCAACTTCGCCTGACCGTGCTTCCCAAGGGGGCCGGCAGCGAAAACATGGGGCAGGTAGCCATGCTCAAACCTGCCCAGGGAATGGAAGGTGTCAAGGAATTTATCCTTCAGGTGGTGGAACAGGCGGGAGCCAATCCCTGCCCGCCGATTATTGTAGGGGCAGGTGTAGGCGGGAATATGGAGATGGCAGCCTATCTGGCGAAAAAGGCCCTGACAAGGCCGGTTGACCAGCCCCACCCCCGGCCCGAACTGGCCATTCTGGAGGCAGAAATGCTAAAGCGCGTTAATGCTACCGGCATTGGCCCTCAGGGGATGGGAGGGGATACCACTGCTCTGGCGGTACATATCGAAGTGTATCCTACTCATATTGCCAGCCTTCCTGTAGCCGTCAACCTGGGGTGCCATTCTACCCGCCGGGCCACGGTGGTGATTTAGGTCATAGGAGCCAGGATTATGAAGATTATAAAAGCCCCTTTGAGCGGGGAAGCTGTAAAAGATCTGAACTGTGGGGACCAGGTGCTGGTGCAGGGAACCATCTATGGGGCCCGGGACGCTGCCCATCACCGACTGGCGGAAAGTTTGACCAGGGGTGAAGCACTGCCACTGGATTTGAATGGGCAGATATTCTATTACGTGGGACCCTGTCCCGCCCCAACCGGGAGGGTGATTGGTTCGGCCGGTCCCACCACCAGCGGGCGCATGGACAGCTATACACCGCTGCTGCTGGAACACGGGCTCAAAGGTATGATCGGTAAAGGCGAGCGCAGCCCCGGGGTAGTGGAGGCCATGAAAAAACATGGTGCGGTTTATCTGGCCACGGTTGGGGGAGCCGGAGCTTACCTGGCCCGGTGCATTACCGCCAGCCGTCTCCGGGCTTATTCAGATCTTGGGCCGGAGGCTCTATGGGAGCTTACGGTCAAAGACTTTCCCTGTATTGTTGCCATAGACTGCTATGGCAGAAGTATATATGACCTGCGGCGGAAAACATCTGATGCGGGTAAACTTTGAGGAGGTTGAGGGGTATGGCCAGACCAAATAACAGGGGTGCTGATCAGTTACGGCCGGTGAACATTATTCCTGATTTTACCCGCTTTGCAGACGGATCGGTGCTGATTGAGACGGGAGAGACCAGGGTTTTGTGTACCGCCATGGTGGAGGATAAGGTACCCCCTTTTTTAAAGGGGACCGGCAGCGGCTGGGTAACTTCCGAGTATTCCCTGCTGCCGGCATCGACGGAAACCCGTACGCCGCGGGAAGCGACCCGGGGCAAGATTAGCGGGCGCACTTCGGAAATACAGCGGCTAATCGGGCGTTCCCTGCGGGCAGTGGTGGACATGGAAAAACTGGGAGAACGCACCGTGTGGATTGATTGCGATGTCATCCAGGCTGATGGGGGAACCAGAACCGCCTCGATTACCGGCAGTTTTATCGCTCTATGCCTGGCTCTGAGAAAGCTGCAAAAAGCACAGGTCATAGAAGAATTCCCTGTGAATGATTTCCTGGCCGCTGTCAGTGTAGGCATGGTAGAAGGGGTACCGATTCTTGATCTGGAATATGTGGAAGATTCGCAGGCGGAAGTAGATATGAATATCGCCATGACCGGTAGCGGCAGGTATGTTGAAATACAGGGCACCGGGGAAAAGAATACCTTCAGCCGTACTGAGTTGGAGGTTTTTCTGGAACTGGCGGAAAAAGGCATACAAGAGTTGATCGCTTTACAAAAAAGCGTTCTGGGAGAAGAGTTGTAGTGAAGCAATTACTGCTGGCCACCCGTAATCGTAACAAAAAACAGGAGCTGCAGGAGCTGCTAAAGGGATTGCCGGTGCAAATCCTTACCCTGGATGACTTTCCTGGCCTGCCGGAGGTGGAGGAGGACGGCAGTACCTTTAGTGAAAATGCCGCTAAAAAAGCCCGGGTCAATGCCGCTTGGAGCGGGGTGGTTTGTCTGGCGGACGATTCCGGCCTGATAGTGGAGGCTTTAAACGGCCAGCCCGGCGTTTATTCAGCCCGATTTTCCGGACTTCATGCTGACGACGAGAGCAACAACCGCAAGCTATTGCAGATGATGGAGGAGTTGGAAGGGGACGACCGGAGGGCGCGGTTTGCCTGTGTTATAGCCATAGCTGCCCCGGAAGGGAAGACGGTGACGGTGGAAGGAAGCTGCCCGGGCTCTATTATCCGCGAGCCAAGGGGAAGGGGAGGATTTGGTTATGACCCCCTTTTTGTCCCGGAAGGGTTTTCACGGACTTTCGCCGAACTCACCCCGGCTCAAAAAAATAGCATCAGTCACCGGGCCCGGGCGCTTCACCAGGCCCGGCCACTTATAGAAGAAATCCTTTCTCTTTAAACCTGTACCCCTGATTAACCAATAGTAAAATCAAGGTGGGATAAGTATGCGCCTGCTGGTGGTGGGTGACACCCACGGAAGAATTCAGGTAGTCCAAAAGGCCCTGGAGACATGCCGCGGTGATATTCTTTTGTGTACGGGTGACTTTTACAATGATGGGGTAAAGCTGGCTCGTTCTCTCCAAATACCTTTTTACGGGGTGACCGGCAACTGCGACCGGGGAAGTGCCTCAAAAGAGGAGCAATTACTGGAATTAGGAGGGAGGCGGGTTTTTCTCTCCCATGGTCATCGTTATGGTGTGAAAAGGGGTTTGCAGTCCTTGTATTATCGTGCTTGTGAAGCCGAAGCCGAGCTGGTTCTTTTTGGGCATACCCATGTAGCGCTTTGTGAAAAAGTTGAGGGAATCTGGCTGCTTAATCCCGGCAGCCCCTCTTTACCTCGCAATCCAGGGAGGGGAAGTATAGCCATGGTTGATCTTGACCAGCACGACATTGTTCCCAGGATTCTGTGGGACACCGGGGACGGCTCATTTGCTCCCCACTTATAAAGTCCGGGTGTAAAATTTGATATTTTGCGACGGAATATTAATGCATCCAACCCAGGCTATTATTACTTTTCGAAGTAGAATGAAATTTCACCAGGCTTCTGGAAACAGGTTTATGGGGGTTATAATTTCGAAAATTATTATTTTAAAGCTTACGATTATTTTGCTATTTTGTGGAGAGTTTTCTGGTATCTTATACCTTTAATAGTGTAAAGTTTAAAGAAGAAAAATCAGCTGGGAAGGATCGAGAGGCCGCAAGACAATGTCCAGAAACTACCATAAGTTCAGGCGATTAGGTCTGGCTATTCCCTGGCCAGGATCAGACCCTTAACTGCATAGCCGGAAGCTCTACCGGATAAATTAAGAGGAATAGGTATTGCTTTACATTACACGTAAAGGCAGGGTTAAAAAATGGTAGAGCCAAACCGGACAATAAACGGACAACCTCTGGTTGGAAAAGACCAGGTCCTCCACGGGAAACCAGTGGCAGACCGGATCCTGGACGGGGTAGCTGCCCAGGTACAAGCCATAAAAGAGCAAGGTACCGCACCGTTCTTGATGACTCTGGAAGTAGGCAATGATCCGGCTTCTCAGGTCTATCATGAGGCCCAACGCCGGGTAGCTCACCGCGCCGGGATTAATTACGAATCCATCGAACTCTCTGATGCAACTTCCCAGAGCCGACTGCTGGGATATGTGGACCGAATAAACAAAGACAGTTTTATCAACGGCTTGATTGTTCATGTTCCGCTCCCTGAACATATTGATCATCGTGCAGTACAACTGGCCATTGATCGTAAAAAGGATGTGGAAGGTGTTACCCCTTGCAACCTGGGGGGACTGTTTCTGGGTGCTGAGGGTTTGCGGCCCTGTACGGCCCAGGCAATTGTTGCCTTGATCAAATCTACGGGGGTGGACCTGCGCGGGCGCGAAGTTACCATCGTAGGTCACAGCGATATCGTCGGCAAACCGGTTGCGCTGCTTCTTTTGCATGAGGAGGCAACCGTATCGGTATGCCATTTTGCCACTTATCAGAGAGGTAATCTGGAGGAATATGTTCGCAATGCCGAAATACTGGTGGTAGCTGTCGGCAAGCCAGACCTTATCAAGGGAGAATGGATCCGCGAAGGAGCGGTGGTCATTGATGCTGGCATCAATACGGTGGGAGATCAGATCGTAGGTGATGTAGAGTTTGCAGCTGCCCGGGAAAAAGCTGCCTATATAACACCGGTGCCGGGAGGGGTGGGTACTGTAACCACGGCCTATTTGATGAAAAACACCCTGGAAGCCTTGCACTGGCAGAAAGAGGGCCGTTTCCCCCCGGAGACTCTATCTTAAAGCCGAGTTTAATAGAATAATAGCCCCCATGGGGTTAAATAGTCCAGACAAGGAGGAACGTACATGTCCCTGAAACGAACCCCGCTGTACGAGATGCATTTAAAGTACGGCGGAAAAATGGTTGACTTTGGTGGATGGGAACTCCCCGTGCAGTACCAGGGAATTATTAAAGAGCATGACATGGTGCGCCAGAAAGCAGGGCTTTTTGATGTTTCCCATATGGGTGAAATCGATGTGCAAGGTGAGAAGGCCCAGGACTTTATCCGTAGTCTGGTGACCAATAATATTCAACTATTGGAGGAGCACCAGATCCAGTATACTCCTATGTGCTATCCTCATGGGGGGGTAGTGGATGACCTTCTGGTCTACAAGTACTCTCCTACTCATTTTCTGCTGGTAGTGAATGCTGCCAACGAGAGCAAGGACTACGCATGGATAAAGGAGCATGTGCAACCCGGGGTTGAGGTCCAGAACGTATCGGCACAGTTTGCCCAGTTGGCCATTCAGGGCCCCCTGGCTGAGGAAATTCTGCAAAAGATTACCGACACCGACTTGCGGGGGATAAAGTTTTTCTACTTTAAGCCCGATGTAAAGGTAGCCGGGGTAGAATGCCTGGTATCCCGCACTGGTTATACCGGTGAGGATGGTTTTGAGCTCTATTTGCAACCTGACAATGCCCCCCGGGTGTGGGAAGCTCTGCTGCAAGCCGGGGGCGACAATATCAGTCCGGCCGGGCTGGGAGCCCGGGACCTGCTCCGCTTTGAAGCCAAGCTGCCATTGTACGGTCAGGAGATGGACCAGGACGTCACACCCCTGGAGGCGGGTCTGGGCTTCTTCGTAAAATTGGATGGCCCGGACTTCATTGGCAAGGAAGCGCTGGTTAAGCAAAAGCAGGCAGCCGCTCCCCGTATGCTTATAGAGTTCGAGATGATTGACAAAGGTATACCCCGCTCCCATTACCCGGTGCAAAAGGATGGCCAGCAGATCGGTTGGGTAACCTCCGGCTCCCATTCCCCCACCCTGGGGAAAAGCGTAGGCTTGGCCCTGGTCAAACGTGATGCCTTCCAGGAAGGCGGCGAGATTGATATTATAATCCGTGAAAAACCTTTCCGGGCCCGCATGGGCAAAGGTATTTTCTATCAGAAGAAAACCAAAAAGTAAATCATTGATTTCTCACAGGAGGGACGAATAATGAATATACCAAAGGAACTGCTGTATACCAAAGATCACGAATGGGTAAAAGAGGACGGAGGACAAGCTTATCTGGGCATAACTGACTTTGCCCAGGAGCAATTGGGTGACATTGTCTTTGTGGAGATGCCGGAAGTAGACGCCGAGGTCAAGGCGGGGGATTCGGTTGCCGTCATTGAATCGGTAAAAACCGTTTCCTCGGTTTTTTCTCCCATTAGCGGCCAGGTTGTTAGCGTCAATGAAGAGCTGGAGTCTTCCCCTGAATTGCTAAACGAGGACCCGTATGGCAACCATATCGCTGTAATTGCTATAGAGGATTCCCAGGAACTAAACCAGTTGATGTCGGCTGATCAATACGAAGCTTTTTGCCGCGAGCAGGAATAGGGGGGGCAAAATGCGCTATACTCCTAACCCTCCGGCCGTCGTTGCCGAGATGTTGCAGGAGATTGGCATGCAGTCCTGTGAAGAGCTGTTTACCGATATTCCTGCTCCTCTGAAACTGCAGCGTTCCCTGAATCTTCCCCGCGGGCTAAGTGAGATTGAGCTGCGCCGGGAGATGGAAAGCCTGGCCCGGAAGAACACTAATCTGAACGAAATTCCCAGTTTTTTGGGGGCCGGGGCGTATGACCATTATATCCCGGCGGCTCTGGAAGAACTGGTGCACCGGTCAGAGTTTTATACGGCCTACACCCCATATCAGGCCGAAATAAGCCAGGGGATCCTTCAGGCTATCTTTGAATACCAGACCCTTATCTGCCGCCTGACCGGAATGGATGTAGCCAATGCCTCCATGTATGACGGTGCCACGGCACTGGCTGAGGCCTGCAACCTGGCTGCTGTCAGCACCCGCCGGGCCAAAGTGCTGGTACCGGACAGCCTCCATCCACATTATCTGGAGGTATTGCGTACCTATGCCCTCTCCGGGCGCATGGAAGTTGAGATTTTGCCCTGTAAAGATGGAATCCTTGACGCAGCGTTAATGCGGGATAAGTTGGATAAGCAAACGGCTTGTCTGGCAGTGCAACAGCCCAACTTCTTCGGCTTGCTGGAGGAAGTGTCTAGCCTGGGAGAAATCTTGCATGAGAATAAATCCCTGCTGGTAGTGGCTGTGGATCCTATATCTCTGGGCATCCTGAAACCACCAGGTGAGTACGGTGCTGATGTGGTGGTGGGAGAGGGCCAGGCTCTGGGGAATCCGTTGAGCTTTGGCGGTCCCTACCTGGGCTTTTTCGCGACCACTGCCAAACTTATGCGTAAAATGCCCGGAAGGATTGTGGGCCAGACCAGAGACCAAGAAGACCAGCGTGCTTTTGTTCTTACTCTGCAGGCGCGAGAGCAGCATATCCGCAGGGAAAAAGCCAATTCCAATATCTGTTCCAACCAGGCTTTAAATGCCCTGGCGGCCACCATTTACCTGTGCCTGGTGGGCGCAAAAGGCCTGCGGGATATAGCCCTGCGTTCTCACCAACTGGCCGTCTACGCCAGCCAGCAGTTGGAAAGCGTTGGTCTTGAACAGAAATATCAACATCCCTTTTTCCGGGAGTTTGCGGTGCAAACAGGCGATCCGGCCTGGGCCAACCGTGCTTTGCTGGAGAACGGAATTATCGGTGGGTATGAACTGGCAGATTCTCTATTGCTGGCCTTCACCGAAAAACGGACCCGGGAGCAGGTCGACCGGCTGGTTTCTATTCTGGGAGGGATTAAGCATGGCTAAAACCATTTTTGAAAAGACAGTTCCCGGCAGCAATAGCTTCAGGCTACCTGAAGAGGAGTTCCTCGGGCAGCAGCTGGCAAAAACTTTGCCGGAGCGCTTTCTTCGGCAGCAGGAACCGGATTTACCCGAAATGAGTGAAGTAGAAGTGGTGCGCCATTTTACCGACCTCTCCCAGCGGGCCTACGGAGTGGATAACGGCCTTTACCCCCTGGGATCCTGCACCATGAAATATAACCCTAAAATAAATGAATGGGCCGCCAATCTGCCCGGTTTTGCCGCCCTCCACCCTTTACAGCCGGCGGAAACGGTTCAGGGCGCCCTGCAACTAATGTATCAGTTACAGGAAATGCTTGGGGAAATAACGGGAATGGATGCTTTTACACTGCAACCTGCGGCTGGAGCCCATGGGGAAATGACCGGGGTTATGATGATAAAGGCTTACCATCAGCACCGTGGCGATGTGCAGCGTACCCGTATGATGGTACCCGATTCGGCCCACGGGACTAATCCGGCTACCGCCAACGTGGTGGGCTACGATGTAGTGGAAGTAAAATCGAACGCCCGCGGGCTGGTGGATCTGGAGGACCTGCGGGCCAAGATGGATGATACGATAGCTGGCTTGATGCTAACCAACCCTAACACCCTGGGGCTCTTTGAGGAAGAAATCAAAGAGATAGCCGGGATTGTGCATCAGGGCGGAGGCCTGCTCTACTACGATGGCGCCAATATGAATGCCATTATGGGGGTTTCCCGTCCCGGAGATATGGGCTTTGACGCGGTTCACCTCAATTTGCACAAGACTTTTGCCACCCCCCACGGCGGTGGTGGTCCCGGTTCCGGACCGGTGGGTGTTAAATCAGTTCTGGCCGATTTCCTGCCCCGCCCGGTAGTGGTGAAAAAAGGGGAACACTACTCGTTGGATGGGGAGCGGCCCCTTTCCATCGGCCGGGTGAAGGAGTTTTACGGCAACTTTGGGGTAATGGTAAAGGCTTACACTTATATCCGTGCTCTGGGGGGAGAAGGACTGCTCGATGCCAGCCAGCAGGCAGTCCTTAATGCCAACTACCTGCGCCACCGGCTGAAAGGGACCTATGACATTCCCTTTGACCGTCTTTGCAAGCATGAGTTTATCGCCACCAGCCGCCTACAGATGGAAGTTGCCCATGTGAGTACCATGGATATAGCCAAGCGGTTGATGGATTACGGCTTCCATCCTCCCACAGTATATTTCCCGCTGATTGTCCGGGAGGCCTTTATGGTTGAACCCACAGAAACGGAGACCCGAGAGCGCCTGGAGGAATTTGTCCAGGCTTTAGAGGCCATTGACCGGGAGGCCCGGGAAAATCCCGATCTGGTAACCAATGCACCCCACAACATGCCGGTATTTAGGGTAGATGAGGTTACCGCTGCTCGTAACCCGGTAGTGAAATGGACACAAGATGACTAAAGGAGGGCCATCATGAAGGACCTGGTAATTATTGGGGGAGGCCCCGGCGGTTATGTGGCAGCTATACGCGCCCGGCAACTGGGGCTGGATGTCACCCTGGTGGAAAAAGAGCGCCTGGGGGGGACTTGCCTGAATCGGGGGTGTATCCCCACCAAGGCCTATTACCGTAATGCCAGTCTTCTGCATGACCTGGCCGCTGCCGATCAGTATAGTACTGCCGTGGAGGGAATTCATTTTGACCTTCCCGCGGCCCGGGAGCGTAAGAATCATATTGTTAATACCCTGGTTTCCGGGGTGGCAAAACTCATTAACGACAACGGCATTCAGTTAATCAACGGTACAGCTGCCCTGCTGGATCAGAACCGGGTGGAAGTAGGAGGACAAATGTTAAGTCCCCGGTTTATTCTCCTGGCTACGGGTTCAGTTGCGGCCCGTCCGCCCATACCGGGAGCAGAGCTGCCCGGGGTTTTGGACAGCACCGACATTCTGGATCTGGACGAGATCCCTTCCCGTCTGGCGGTGATCGGTGGCGGGGTGATCGGACTGGAGTTGGCCTGTATCTTTAATTCCTTCGGCAGCCAGGTAACAGTGGTGGAAAATCTGCCCGGCATACTCAATCTCCTCGACCGGGAAATTGTCCGTCGCATGACGGTATATATTAAGAAACAGAAGATTACCCTCTACACGGAAAGCCAGGTAAAGGCCATCCAGCCATCCGCAGAGGGGTTGCTGGTAAGTGTGCACACTCCCAAAAAGGAGCTCCAGCTCGAAGTTGACAAGGTGCTGGTTTCTGCCGGGAGGCGTCCCAACACGGCTGGCCTCAATCTGGACAGGGCCGGTGTCCAAATAGACGAGAGAGGCTTCATCCGGGTCAATGATGATTTCTCCACCAGTGTTCCCGGTATTTATGCCATAGGTGATGTAATCGGTGGTCCCATGCTGGCTCATGTGGCTTCCGAGGAAGGAATGGCAGCGGTAGAAAATATGGCCGGTGAAAACCGCCGGGTGACCTACCATGCTGTACCCAGCACCATCTTTACCTTCCCGGAAATCGCTACTGTGGGACTTAGTGAAGAGGAATGCGCAGACCGGGGAATAGCTTACCGGGTGGGCAAATTTCCCTTCGCTGCCAATGGCAAGGCTTTAACCATGGGGGAGACCGACGGTATGGTCAAGGTTATTGCTGATGATGAAGATACCATTGTCGGGGTGCACATCATCGGCCCCCATGCCAGCGATCTGATATTGGAAGGCACCCTTATGGTAAAGAACCATATGAAGGTATCCCAGGTATTGGGGACTATTCATCCCCATCCTACTTTGGGGGAGGCTATACTGGAAGCCATTCTGGATCTTGACCAACAGGCTGTTCACCTCTCCCCCCGCAGGGGCCGCTGATAAAACTTCCGACACTATTTCTCAAGGGAGAGCGGTACATGATTGAAATACTGAATTCCTCTACCGATCCATATTTTAATATGGCTTTGGAGGATTACGCCATTAACAGCCTGCCGGGAGACCGGGATTACTTTATCCTCTGGCAGAACCAACCGGTGGTGGTCATCGGGCGTAACCAAAATGCCCTGGAAGAGGTAAACCAGGACTATGTCCGTGAAAAGGGGATTGCTGTAGTCCGGCGCCTCTCGGGAGGAGGGGCGGTCTACCACGACCAGGGAAATCTTAATTTTACCTTTATCGTTACCGCTTCACTGGCGGAATCGTTTGCTTTCGAGCGCTTTACCCGCCCACTGATCCGCGCCCTGGCTCAGGTGGGGGTAAAGGCCCAAAATCAGGGGCGCAATGATGTTAACATTGCCGGGAAAAAATTTTCCGGCAATGCCCAGTACCGTCGGCACCACCGCCTGCTTCATCATGGTACCATTCTTTTTTCTACCGATTTGGAAATGATGGCGGGAGCCTTAAACGTAGATCACAGTAAAATGGAATCAAAGGGTGTACGTTCCGTATCCAAGCGGGTTACCAACATAGCTGGGCATCTTCCCCGACCACTGGAGCTTAAAGAATTCCAAACAATTCTTACCCGGGAGATCCAGCAGGAATGGGGACGGGAAGAGGCGCTGACCCTATCCGCAGTTGACCTTAACAACATAAACCGGCTGCGCGATGAAAAATATGCAACCTGGGACTGGGTTTATGGGGCTTCACCTACTTATAATGTGCGTCGTTCAGGGCGGTTTTCCTGGGGAAGCATTGATTTTTTTCTGCAGGTGAACCAGGGGATAGTAAAAAACTGCCGGCTCTACGGAGATTTCTTCACGACCGGAGATCTGCGGCAGTTGGAGGCGGCCTTTACCGGGTTGGAATGGCGGGAAGAAGACATCCGGGAGGTAATATCCCGCCTGGATCCCGGTTCTTTTATCAATCAGGCTACCCGGGACGACTTCCTCCAGGTAATGCTCCAGAGCAGTTTGGAGGCAGAGCAGTAGCTTGGTCTCGCTGACGGATTAATGCCTCCGGGAACCCTTATATAGTGAAATCAATAATTCAATGGGGGTGGAGAGGTGCACTTGCACCAAATAGCAGGCCAAACCCATGTAATTAATTACCCTACGGTGGCAGGGGTATATGTTTTTGCTGACAACTCCTGTCTGCTCATCGATAGCGGACCCAGTCCGGCCTTTGGAAGAAGGACACTAAAAATCCTGGGCGAGGCTGGTCTCACGGTGGCAGGGATCTTTGCCACCCATGCTCACAGTGACCACTGCAGTGCCAATCAGGTAATTCAGGAGGCGACTGGCTGTCCGGTCTATGCCAGCGCCTGGGAGGCTTGCGCTATGCAGCAGCCTGAATTGACGCCCTTCTGCCTTTACTCGGCCAGTCCGCTTCCCGCTCTGCGCAATAAATATCTCATGCCTCCGCCTACTCAGGACTGTATAGTGGTGGAGGAAGGAGAGACGGTCATAAACGGCGTGTCCTTTGATATACTGTCCCTGCGCGGACACAGCCTGGGACAACTGGGGATTCGGACCCCCGATGGGGTCTTCTTTAGCGCCGACAGCCTGATAATGCCTGCCTATCTCCAGCAATTCCCCTTTCTTTACCTGGCCGACGTCAAAGGACATTTGGATACCCTGGAGTGGTTGCAGAATTATTCCTCCCCCTATTGGTTTCCCAGCCATGGAGCTCCCTGTGAAGACCCCCGGGGGATTATTGCGCTGAATAACGATATGGTGATGAGCTGGCTGGAGTGGCTAAAGGAAATGCTATCATCACCCCGCACCCGGGAGGAAATAACCGCCCGGGCTCTGGAGAGACTAAAGATGAATCCGAGCCGCAGCCAGTATTTTTTAATATTGGCCAGTATTTCTGCCTACCTGGCTTACCTCGAAAAAAACAGCTTCCTCCACTCCACCATTCAAAATGGACATCTTTATTTCCAGGCAATTCGCTAATCACCAGATAAAAAGCGGCACAGGACAGGGTTGGTTGGGTCAGCGCCGTAAGTTGGCACGCAGCCGGACCATGAGCTCACCCAGTATGGGCTGTGCCTTCTCCAGCGACTGGCGCTGGGTCAGGACCGGGGCAAAAAGATCACCCCGCTCTCTGATGCGGGCCAGTATGTTTTTAAGGTGAAAATCTTGAGGGGTAACCTGCTCCACTTCCCTCCATTCCAGGGGAGTGGAGACTGGTGCTCCGGGCCGGGGACGTACACTGTAGGGGGAAGACAGCGTCTTTCCCAGTACATTTTGCAGATAATCCACGTAAACTTTGGAACCCCTTTTACTGACGGTACGTTCAACCGTGGCGATACTCGGGAGAGCAGCAGTTGCCAGAATGGCTACCTGCTGGGCGAAGTCCCGTATTTCCTGGTAGGTGTAGCTGTTTTGCAGAGGAACATAGATATGCAGTCCCTCTCCCCCTGATGTTTTCGGGTATGATTGCAGTTTTAACTCATCCAGCACCTGATGCAGGAAGGCGGCTATGTCTCGTACATCCTGGTAGGTGCTCCCGGGAGAAGGGTCCAGGTCAAAAACAACCACATCAGGATAATCTGGCCTGGTGGCAGTTGAAAGCCAGGGATGCATCTCCAGGCAGGCCAGATTGGCAGCCCAGGCCAGAGTAGCGGCTTCTTCCGCCAGGATGAAGTTGATGGTACGTTTCGATTCCTCGGAATACCAGGCAAAAGTGGGAACCCATTCGGGCAGGTTGGCCGGGGCATTCTTCTGGTAGAAACTTTTTCCCGCAATCCCATGAGGGTAGCGGGTAAAAACCAGGGGTCGGTTGTGCAAATGGGGCAGCAAATAAGGTGCTGCCTCCACGTAGTAGGCAATCAGATCCCCTTTGGTATAACCCTCATCTGGCCAGAAAACCTTATCCAGATTGGAAAGGGTCAGCTCTCGGCCCCCTATTTCAAATACATACTTGCTAATGATCGTCCCCACCTTCGTAGTTGCTATCCCCATCCAGGGGGCGCCCCCTTACGCTGCTTCCCTTCCGCGGGGTTTTTCTGTCATGCCCCAGCAGCATCCCAACAGGGTTTTGGCACTGAAATCAAAAAACAATTTCGATATTGGAACAGCTTTCCTTATACCTGGCATTCCCGGGGGGAAAGGCCGGTAAACCCGGCTATGACCGGGGCGCGGAAATGGCCGTCCTCAGTCCATTCTGCAAATTCCACGGCTACGGTCAGAACCGGTTCCGTAAAGTAATACCCTCTTTGGGGGGAGGCCAGATTATGGAACGGGGAATCATTTTTTTCCAGGCGAGGTAGTTCAACGGTTAACATATCTACCTCTTTTTCCGTCAGGCCACTGCCCGCCCGGCCCAGGTAAAGAAGTTCGCCATCCCGGTAGGCTCCTAGCAAGAGTGCATTTACCCGGTTCCCCCGCAGGGTGTACCCCCCGACCACACAGTTCTGCCGACGGCGGTGCTTCATCTTCAACCACAGGCGGTGCTTTTTTCCGGCAATGTAGGGACTGTCCCGGCGTTTGGCCACAATTCCCTCCATATCTTGCTTCCGGGTGGCCTCCCAGAGGAGCTGACCGGATGAAAAAGGCTCTACCAGTTGAATGGCTGACTGCGGCTGAAGCACCTCATACAATCTTTCTTTACGTTGTTCCAGGGGCAGGCCGGTTAGGAATTCGCCATTCAGGAAGAGCAGGTCGAAAACCATATAGTGAATAGGAATGTGCCTGACCAGTTGTTGCACGGTCTCCGGACGTACGACAAGGTCTCGCTGCATAACCGTGGGAAAAGAGGGACGGCCGTTCTTTAGGGCGATTACTTCTCCATCCAGGATCGCCGTTGTAGCCTTGATGAAGCGGGTCAGTCCCTGCAATTCCGGGTATTGCCGGGTACGGACATGCTGCCGTTTGTTTATCAGTCGAACTTGACCCGGTTCGATGAATGCCAGCATGCGCACCCCGTCCCATTTCACTTCATAGATAAAATCGTGGTTATCCGGCGGGGGAGTAGTGCACAGAATTGGCTCCATGGGAACAATCTTGGCTGGTAGCGACATTTTCAACTACCGGTCTGGCGTTTCTTACGGCCCTTTTTCGCGGGAGCTTTGTCAGCCCGCTCCTTTGACCGGTTTTCCTCTGCCAATTTCACACTGGCCCGCAGGGCTTCCATCAGATCGACTACGTTGTCACGGTCCTGCAGGGGAGCCGGAGTAGCCACTTCCTTGCCGACGATCTTGGCTTCAATAAGCTCCCACAAGGCCTGCCGATATTCATCCTTATATTTACCCGGCTCAAATTCGGTGGACAGATTTTCAACCAGGCTGACTGCCATTTTTAACTCGTTTTCATGCAGACGCTCCTGATCCACCCCGGTATTAAGCTCAGCGGGAGAACGGATCTCGTCGGGATAGAAGATGGTTTCCATAACCAGAACGCGGTCCCGTACCCGCAGGGCGGCCAGGGACTGCTTGCTGCGGATAAGTACCCGGGCAATGGCAATTTTATTAGTTCTGCTCATAGCTTCTATAAGCAGAGTGTAGGCCTTTTCCCCGCCCGGGGCTGCTTCCAGGTAATAGCTCTTGTCAAAATAAATGGGGTCGACCTGCTGCAGGTCAACAAAATCAAGGATATCAATGGTGCGGGTATTTTCCTGGGGGATCTTCTCCAGATCCTCCTCATTGATAACTACGTAACTGCCTTTCTGGTATTCATAACCACGGACAATTTCTTCACTATTAATCTCCCGATCACAGTGGGGGCAAAATTTCCGGTACTGGATGGGACTCATGCACTCTTTATGCAGGTAATTGAATTTGATATCCTTGTTTTCGGTGGCCACATACATTTTTATCGGTATATTTACCAGGCCGAAGCTGACTGCGCCTTTCCATAGCGTTCGCATAAAATCACCTTTCCGGGCTTTTTTCTAGCATTGATTTCTACCGCCTTTTTTATGCAGTTCTGCTGGTCCGGAAGTAGAAGTGCTTGATAAAACTGCTATTTTGCGGTACATTCATACCGGGATTAATGAAGCTTGTCAACAATAAACAATAACGGGAAAAGGGATGAAAGATGAGCAATTTACCTGATTACATGGGGGTCTCTGCTTTCGGCATTAAAATGGGGGTTATTGTGCCGGGAAGTGATATTGTTTCTATGGTTTGTTCAGCGCTTAAGCGCTGTAACGCGGATGGCTTTGTCCATGATGGAGACATCGTCTGTGTAACCGAGTCAGTGGTAGCCAGGGCCCAGAACAACTACGTGACAGTTCAAGATATCTCCAACGAGATTCGCGATAAGCTAAATCTAAAAGCGGATAGCAGTATCGGTGTGCTGTTTCCCATTTTGAGCCGTAACCGTTTTTCTTTAATCATGAAGGGAATTGCCGCGGCAGTACCGGAAGGTCGGGTGGTGGTGCAGCTTTCCCATCCCGCTGACGAAGTCGGGAATCAGATTTTACCGCTGGATTTTGCGGAGGAAAAAGGTATATCCAATGGAGATATTATTCGTGTCACTGATATTAACGAGCGTTTTTTGCATCCCATTACGGGAGTGGATTATATTGCCCTTTATCATGAAATCATCACCGCCCAGGCACAAAAAGCAGAAGTATTTCTCTGCAATGATCCCTGCCGCATTCGCGATTTCGAGGTTGACGGGGTAGTCGTGGCCAACATCCACAGCCGGGAAAGAACGCGCCGCAAGCTGGAAGCCTGCGGCTGTAATACGATTACTCTCCAGGATATTTGCAACCAGGGCAGTGCCTGGTCAGAATGGGGCCTTCTGGGCAGCAATCTGTCGTCCGGTGACAAACTTAAATTGGCACCCCGGCAGGCCGATGAAATCGCTATGCAGGTAAAGGAACGGGTGTCCAAAGAACTGGGACGTGACGTGGAAGTTATCATCTATGGAGATGGTGCTTATCGCGATCCTTCCACCGGTATTTATGAGCTGGCTGATCCCCAGCCGGCCTTTGGCATTACCCCGGGAATCAGTGGCCGTTACCGGGAAGGATTGAAATATAAATACCTGGTGGACAAGATGCTGGACGAGGGAGCTGACCTGCCTTCCATTGCCTCCTGCCTGGAAGTTAAGAAGGGTGAAAAGCTGGATCGCAATTCCGTGGAGGCAGAAGGGACCACACCCCGACGGGTGGAGGATCTGGTCGCCAGTCTGGCGGACCTGGTGAGCGGTTCTGCTGATGCTGGTACTCCCGTAATAGTGGTCAAAGGTTTTTTCAATAATTAGCCCTGGCTAAAGCCGGACTTCCACACTTTTGGTGCTGGGGGGTTTTAAAGGACCTGTCGAGAAATGGTAACCTGACAACCAAATATTCTTTTGCTGGTGCTTTCTGCCGGGGCAAGAACCAAGTTGTCTTGTTCCTCTGAGAAGCAGATTGCTTAAAAGGGAAAACGGTGAAAATCCGTTGCAGTTCCCCCTACTGTAATAAGGACGAAATCAGCAGTAATGTCACTGCCCGTTTATTACCGGATCTGTTTTGGGTAAACCCGACTCAGGCCGGATCCAACACGGAGCGGGAAGGCGCTGAAAGTAGGATGACTTTAAGCCAGGAGACCTGCCGGCAAGAGAAATAGACCTGCTTCTGGGGACAAGAAAGGAGGACTGCTATCTGGTGATTAAAAAACTGTACTTCTAAGCCTGGACGGTAAGGTCCAGGTTTTAGTTTTTCTGCAGATACACGTACAGCAGGGAAAACAGTAACCTTTATATTATGGATGTTACCCGGTTACACGGTGCAGTTACTATCTGGCAGCAATTAACCTTTAAGAAAGCTTTATTTACCATGATCATTACCTGGTGAAGAAAGGAGAGTCCAAGTGCGTAAAAACCAGAGAGGCCTGGTGGCAATTACCTGGATACTGGTTTTAGGGATTTGTTTATATGCAAGTCCGCTGCCGGTAAATGCAGGCCTGCCTGAGGACTGTGAGAGCAGCCTGGACCGGCTGACGGAATACTATAGCCATCAGAACAGCTATGACGACTGGGAGACATTGGGTCTGCGCTGGGCGGACCAGACTTCGGGAAACAAGTACCTTCCCATGGAGAATCCGGCCTCGGCCAGTGACTATGCGCGCAGCATACTGGGAGGCATCTCTGCCGGGCTGGCGCCAGATAAAGTTAATAGTATGATTTCCAGCTTGCAGGTACTGCAGCGGGAAAATGGTTCCTTTAGCTCGGAAGAGAACCCCAGCTTGAACCAGACCATCTGGGCGGTTATAGCCCTTGATTTTGCGGGTAAAAATGGCTTTCCGGCAACTTATAACCGCTCTCAGGCAATCAACTGCATTCTGGCCGGTCAGGGTACCAGCGGGGGCTTTAATGAAAGCGGCTGGGGTGTGGATGTTGACTCTACCGCCCATGCCCTGATTGCTCTGGCCGCAGACCAGGACAATAATCGGGGAGCGGTTGATAAGGCGCTTGCTTATTTAAAGAGCCAGCAATTGGATTCGGGCTTGTTTGAGAGCTGGGGAGCCGGCAGCCCGGACTCAACGGCCGCGGTCATCGAAGCTCTGGCAGCTCTGGGAATCAACCCGGCCCAGCCCGGGGAAGGCTGGCAAGGGAATATGGTTCAAGCCCTGCTGCATTTTCAGCTGAATAACGGCGCTTTTGCTTCCCCCTGGGCTCCAGAGCAGGTTAATAATATAACTACCCGTAATGCATTACTGGCCCTGGGGGACGTGGTGCAAGGAAAGTCCAAATATAATAATTCCCTGGAAAATGAAACAAGTGAGACTTCTGCCCAGCCGCTGGTGCCGACAGTTCCAGAAAAAGACAATAAGACACCTTGGGCCGATCTGGGCGGGGAATACAACTGGGCTCGGGAGGCGATAGAGGCACTGGCGGACCGGGGAATCGTTTCCGGAAGCGAAAAAGGATTCGAACCGGGGCGGGAGATTACCCGGGCAGAGTTACTGGCCCTCTTGGTTAGGACTGATGCAGCCAACGCAGTCAGGAGCGAGTCAGTACAGGTACCTTTTAACGACCTGGAAGCGACCAGCTGGTTTCTGCCCGTGGTAGAGAGCGCGGTGGCCCGGGGGTGGGCCAGCGGTTATCCTGATGGCTCCTTCCGGCCCGATAGGCCGATCAGCAGATTTGAAACCGCCTGTCTGCTGGTCAGGGTGACCTCTTCACCGTCAGAACCGGAGCCCAATACACAAATGTTTAAAGATGATGCCAGCATCCCGGACTGGGCCCGCGGCGCAGTACAGCTGGTCAATAGCCAGGGAATAATGACCGGCTACCCGGATGGCACCTTTCAGGGACAACAAACCCTGAGCCGGGCTGAAGCGGCAGTAGTTGTCTGGAAACTGCTGCCTCACCTGTGTGAGTAAAAAAGTACCGTTTCTTGATTCAGTACAAGCGTTTCACCAGGCTATGAAAGGCTTCTTTGCGGTTGCGATAGCGGTCGGGAAGGTTCCATACGGTGCTTTTTAGTTGCGGCAGGTCATGAATGGCCTCACAGTGGGGAAGCAGGTCGGCAATTTTTTCTTCGCCAAAGTAATCAGCCAGAGCCAGCAGCTGCCGGCTGTTGCTTTCCCACTCCCCGGCCTGGCCCAGCCCGGGGACAATCAAATCAATACCTTGCTCGTGACCGGTCTGGGAGCGAACCGCCTGATCCAGCTCGATAACATTTGCAGGGGGTTCCTGGCCAGCCTTGATGCAGCACCACACTCGGGAAGTGCGGATGGCAAAAGTAGGCTGACGGGACAACAAATCCGGGTCCATCTCCAGGAACAAATAATCCCAGTTGCCATCATGAAAAGGCCTTTCTCCGGGTGCCAGCAGTATGTCGGCCCCCAGGTGAGAAGAAAAAATACCCGAAC
>CAZLYH010000017.1:0-35298 GCA_964563775.1 uncultured Syntrophomonadaceae bacterium
TAACCAGAGGGACGGTTCTCCTGGCCCTCCCCAGGGCTCTTTTAGTATGGATGGTATAGGAGAACCGTCCCCCGATTCCTCTGAAAATTTAACGACAGGAGGCTTTTTTAATGACGACAGATCCTAACCTTAAAGAGGAGAGTAACAGCATCCCGACTTTTGCCCCGGAAGATATCGAAAAGAACAAGACCATGGCGGGGCTGGCCTATATCTTGTTCTTCCTGCCCCTGGTAGCTTGTCCCGATTCTCAATTCGGTCGGTTCCATGCCAATCAGGGGTTGTTGCTGCTGCTTTTGAGCCTGGCTGGAAGTGTGATTCTGACGGTGATCCCTATAATCGGATGGATGCTCTTGCCGTTATTTGGACTGGGTATACTGGCCCTGGTCATTTATGGCCTCGTTAACGGATTTGGCGGCAAAGCCAAGGAGCTTCCTCTTATCGGTAAGTTCCGGTTGCTTAATTAGTCGGTTAGCTAAACAAGCAATAACCTAACCAATGCTTCCCTGCTCCGGGGAGAATTTGCCTGGATAGAGGGAAGCTGGACCCGGGCTTGGCTTCCAGCTGGGAACAACTTATTAATCACCCTGGGGTGAGTGGTGTTCGGGGGGCAGAATTACGCCCGGGGTGATTACTTTTGCGCCTTGAATAAATAATGGTTAAATAATAGGTCGTTTGAAATTACACAACAGGAGGTATTTCTAAATGAAACTGAAGACAGCGGCATTATATCTTATCCTGTGCCTGGCACTGGTAATTAGCGGCTGTGGAGGCAGTTCGAATACCAGCAGTACGGGAGATGACGCCGGGAAACAGTCAGTGGGTATCAAAAAAGCTGATGGTTCCGCTGCCAACTTCAATAAAATCAGCGATTTTTCTGAGGCCTGGAATGACCTATACAAGCAAAACGAGGCTGTTATTAATAAACTTGATGAGCCCATCATGGAATTGGTTACTCCCGGTCTTGAATTTATAACTGGTGTGCAATATGACCTGTTGAATATGGAAAACAAGGACGGCCGCTTTGAAGGTAAGTTAATGATGGCCGGTCACCCCGGATTTATGGAGAAAAAAGGATCCAAAATGAGTTTTGGATACGATTTCATTAGAGATGAAGATGGCTTTGGTCCAACCATGAAGGCCGGTGATCGACTGGTAGAGGATGGCAATTGTGATTTAGGCCAGGGAACCTATGTAACTGAGACCTTCACCGAACGTGATGGACAGAAAATCGAACGCAGTTACAGCGAGTTTAAACGGCTTAAAAATGGAGAGATGATATGCCTCAGGGCCACTGGCCATAGTTTGAACGCAGTGAGTGCAGAAGAGCAGTTGTCAAATACTTGCACCTACATAAAGGCTGGAAAAAATAAATATGACTTTGTGATCGGCAAAGCCACCCAAGGTCCCGCTTTTGAAAAGCTCTTCTTTATTGATAAAAATGATTTATCAAAAAAAGAAGCTCGCCAGATGATGGAAGCGGCAGGATATCAGATCGAAAAGAGTGGTGGCATAGTCAAGGGAGCGCTGGTGGTTGATTAGTCAACAAAAGAACAGCTGAAATGGGACTATACCCAAAGAAGGGAGGGGGTGTCCCGGCCCCGGCAATTTATGGCCTAATTAACGGATTTACCGGCAAAGCCAAAGGGCCTCTTCTTATCGGAAAGTTGCGGTTGCTTCAGTAAGGACTCGGAAAGAATTCAGTATTATTTGCAAAAAACAGGAAAAGGAAATGGGTTTATAGGGAGGGGAATACGATTATTTACCACAGGTCCAAAAATAAAGTTCTTCCGGTTTTATTGGCCATAGTAATGCTGCTGGCGCTATGTCCGGGAGTAGCGTATGGAGCAGCCGCTGTTGGCACCGCCAGCGGAACGGCCGGGTATAATTACATCGCGGTAAGTCTAACCTCGGGCGAATTCTCCGCAACAGTTTCTGATGTAACAGAGCTAAGTAACTGGAATCTGACTACTACTGGCGGGCAAAGCATAACCAGTATCACCAAACAAAGTGCGACATCAGTCAGGCTAGACCTGAACAACCCTATTGAAGCAGGGAACACTCTTACCCTGCAAGCCAATGCAAATGTGTTTGCGGCAGGGACTGAGCCCTTTGCTGCTCCTATCGCGGTAACTATCACCGTGCCAATCGTAGCGCAGGGCACTGCGACGGCGACAGCCGGTACGAAGGATATTACCGTGCAGCTTACCAACGCTGGTTTTGCAACCGCAGGGTATGTTGAGACCATCAGCTACTGGACGCTGGGCGGTGCTTCGGCTGGGGGGAACCCCATAGTTAGTGTTACACGGGTGAGTAACACAGAAGCGACCATCACACTCACCAACGAAATAACCGCATCGGACACCTATACAATTACGGCTTCCCAATACGTATTTCCAAACATCGCCACTGCGCCGTTTGCCACTCCGCTTACTGTAACCATCTCCGGTGGCGGCGACACAACACCGCCGGCTTTCGAAGCAGGTAAACTCCCAACGAACTATCCGCAAATGGCAGGTTCCCGGCAGATCTATATATGTTTCACAGCACAGGAACCAGCCTATTATCATGCTGTCCTTTTGCCGGACGGAGCTGCTGAACCATCCCAAGAGCAGGTCGCAGCCGGACAGGATGCGAGCGGTAATGCAGCTATAAGGGTATATAAAAATAACAAGAAAGAAACTAACATGACTATAGTCGGTTTTGTCCCGCTGCATGGTACAGATTATGACGTCTATGTGGTGCTGAAGGACGATGCCGGCAATCTATCCGATCCAGAAATGGTGGATTTTCCTTCACCTCCACCTGCGGATCTGATAGTTGCCGGTTACCCTGCGGTCGGCGATGTCCAACCTGATGGCAGCAAACAGGTACAGATAAAGGTTAAGCTGAAAAACATCCAAGCCGACCGCAAGGGCAAGGTGTACTGGGCGCTGCTGCCAGATGGAGCATCACCTCCCGGCATTGAGCAGGTGGCTGCAGGCACCGATGGCAGTGATAATCCTGCCATCACTTGTGGCAGCCCTGAATTTAGCCAGGGCAGCGAGGAAACCTTCCTGGTAACTGGAGCGGTCGGGTCCACCGCGTATGACCTGTACATGGTGGTGGGCCATACCTACTATGCTTATCCTCTTGCCAACTGCACCGACATTTCCATGCTGGATATCACTACTCCGGCAGATATCCCAGGAGAAAAAGTCTGCGCCATCGGTGCAACTGAGTACGGGACACTGGCGGAGGCCTTGAACGCGGCAGGCACTACCGCAACCATTAAGCTGCTCAAAAGCTTTACGGTCGTTCAGACGGTTGCAATCGAAAACAAAAATATCACCTTTGATTTAGATGGCAAAACCCTTACCATCACGACGGCCGCCAATGAAGGTCTTAAGGTAACCGGGGGGAGCGTGGCGCTTACCGGTGCAGGCGCACTTAACGTTACTGGCAAAATCTACGGCGTACGGGCTACTAGTAGCAACGTCACGGTTACCACCGCCACCGCCAGTGATACGGACATATCCGGCACTGCCTCAGGTATGGGCGTATACGCCGCGGGCGGCTCAGAAGTGACTGTGCTCGGGGATGCGACCGGTGCTGCTCATGGTGTCAAGGCGGAAAACGCCTCTACCAAGGTTGTTGTAAACGGTAATGTTTCCAATAGTGGGCAGGTGACGGGCGCTGTACACAGCGCCGGACAGGCCGAGGTGCTAGTTAAAGGCAACGTAACCAGTTCCCAGGGTTATGGCCTACACGCTATTGGCGGGAAAATTACCGTTGAAGGCAATGTCAGCGCCAGCCAGGGAGCAATGACAGAGGATATGAACTCCCAAATTATCATCTGGGGAGATCTCTTTGGCTACAATAATGGCGCAATCGTTTACTCCGGCAATGGCACCATCACCGTGGACGGTGAGATCAGCGCCTCCCTAAACTATGTTCAGATCGGGCCGAAGGGTTTGACTAAAGAGACCGGTGTTGACGACCCTGCCAAACCAGGTTACCTCAAATACAGCGATAGCACTGAAGGCGTCACTGGCGCGGTTTGGGTTAAGAGCGCTGCTCTGCCGCCTTCGGTCAAGGTAAGCTCTATCACTGTCAGTGCTACGGGAGGGGTTAGCAGTATAGAAAGGGGCAAAACCCTGCAGATGAGTGCTGCTGTCCTGCCCGCCAATGCTGCCGATAAAACCGTTACCTGGAGCGTTATCAATGGTACCGGAACGGCGACGATTTCGGGCAGCGGCTTGCTCAGCGCAACCACAGTGGGGACCGTGACTGTTAAGGCCACTGCCAACGATGGTTCCGGGATAGTTGGAACCAAAGAAATAATGGTGACCTCACTTGCTGTAACCCCGGTAAGCTCTATCACCGTCAGTGCTGCAGGAGGGGTTAGCAGTGTTGAAAAGGGTAAAACCCTGCAGATGGGTGCGTCCGTCCTGCCCGCTGATGCTGCTGATAAAACGGTAACCTGGAGCGTTGTCAATGGTACCGGGGCGGCCACGATTTCCAATAGCGGGCTGCTCAGTGCAACCGCAGTCGGGGCCGTGACTGTAAAGGCCACTGCCAACGACGGCTCCGGTGTAAGCGGAAGCAAAAACATATCGATTAGCTCACCCAGCAGCAGCGGAGGCAGCAGTGGCGGTGGTGGCAGCTCCACGCCTGCATTTAGCGGAACCTCAGTTAGCGACAGCGGAGGTACAGTAAATGGAGCGGGGGCCACTGTGTTCATACCGGCCTATGCAGTGGCAGATACCATCAAGGTCAGGATCGAAAGGGTGGGCAGCTCGGGTGTCTCCATCCCTACGGAAATGAGATTGGTTAGTTCCATCTTCGATATTACCAAAGACAAAAGCGGCGATTTTAAGCGGGCGGTCACCATCACCCTGCCTTTTGAAAAGGAGGGGGTGGATGCTGAGCAAGATGAGCTGGTCCTGTGCTGGTGGGATGGCAGCCGCTGGGTGAAGCTGGACAATATCAGCATAAACTGGTCTGCTGGCACCATCAGCGGCACCATCGAGCATTTCACCCGGTTTGCGGTTCTCGCCCCCGCTAAAGCCGAGCCTGAGTCACAAAGACCGGTTGTAACCAGGCCCCCAACCCCGGAACCGGTGAGCGTTAGTCTTAATGATATTTCCGGGCACTGGGCCCAGGCCGCGATTCGTGAACTGGTTGCCGCAGGAGCCATTAAGGGATACCCGGACGGCAGTTTCCGTCCTGATCAGATCATTACCCGGGCCGAATTTGCCACTGTGTTGGTAAAAGCCTTGGAATTACCGGTCAATAATAGCAAGGCATTTGCGGATACTACCGGACACTGGGCCGGGGAAGCCATATCTACTGCCTATGCTGCCGGTATTATCAGCGGATACAATAACCAGAGCTTTGGCCCGGACGATCCCATAACCCGCGAACAAATGGCAGTAATGGTGGTTAGGGCATTGCGGCTTTCAAATGTCCGCGGTAGCGTCAGTTTTGCCGACAGCGGGAAGATTTCCCCCTGGGCCAAGGAAGCAGTAGCTGCTGCTTATGAAAGCCAGTTAATTTCCGGCTATCCTGACAAGACCTTTAGACCGGGCAACCAGGCCAGCCGGGCCGAGGCTGTTGCCATCATCACCCGCGCCCTTAAGTAACCGGGACGTTGTGCCCCAAAGACCGGCAGGGGCAAATGCATCCTTAGCTCAAAAAGCCCAACTATCAGGCTTGGCCTGGTAGTTGGGCTTAAACATTTGGCCATAAATAATTGCTGCGTGCGCATAATATGGAAGCTCCCACTGACCGTCACTAAACAGGCACCATTTCTTGAAAAAAGATTGACTGGTTTTTTCATTCGATTCTTAATATAATAATAATAAATATATACAATTATTATTAGTTATAATAATCCCTGGCGGTTTGTTAAAGGAGAAGGTGAAGTGGCACTGCTTGAAGCGCAGGAAATACATAAGTATTTTGCTAATGGCGGAGAAAGGCATACTGTACTCGGGGGGGTGTCTCTGCAGGTGGAGGAAGGACAATTTGTAACCCTGCTGGGGCCTTCCGGCTGCGGAAAAACCACCCTGCTCACCATAATTGCCGGCTTTCAAAAAGCCAGTGCGGGCAGCATCCGGATAGACGGACGCCCGGTGAAGAAATCCGGACCTGACCGTGGTTTTGTATTTCAGAACTATGCCCTCTTTCCCTGGATGAGCATAAGGGACAATATTCTTTATCCCATGAAGCAGCTAAAAGTTCCTTCAGCGGAAAGGGAACGGCGCCTGAGTGAGCTTTTGGAACTGGCCGGTCTGGAAGGCAAGGATAAGTTGTATCCCCATCAGTTATCAGGGGGAATGAAGCAGAGAACGGCTGTAATCAGAGCCCTGGCCTGCCGTCCGCGGATTTTACTAATGGATGAACCACTAGGCGCGGTGGATTTTCAGATGCGCCAGAACCTTCAGGAAGAGTTGGAGGATATTTTCCTCCGTGACCGGGCCACAGTTCTTATGGTTACTCATGATGTCGAGGAAGCAGTTTATATGAGTGATCGGGTGGTAGTTATGGGTGCCCGGGAAGGTGAAATAAAAGCGGATCTTGGCATTCCTCTGACGCGGCCCCGTGAACGCAGGAGCAGTGAGCACCGCTGGCAGGTTAACAAAATAATGGATGTTCTAACTAACCGGCAAGACAGTGAAGGAGAGGAGGAAACAAGCTTGGAAGGACCGGGGGTGGGGCAGAGGATTATGACTATAGCCAGGTAAGAGGCTTGAATACAATGGAGGGGTATAAAAATGAAGGTGGCCTATGTTTTTTCATCAACCAATTCCCAAAAGATACTCAATAGAATGATTATTCCTCAAATCCGGGAGGAGCGGCATGGGGCGGAAGTAGCGGGAATGTTCTTCTTTATGGACAATGCCTTTTTTCTCCTGGACGGGACTGAGATGGGTGCCCGTCTGCAGGAACTGCATGATAAGACAGGTCTGCTTTTAATGGCCTGTGACCAGTGCGCCTATGAAAGAGGCATCGCCGATAAGTTAGTTCCGGGTGCCCATATTGGCTGTTTTCCTCATCTCTATGCATCCTTGCGCGGTGCGGGCGGGGTAGATCAAGTCATAACACTATAAATTTAAGAGGGGGAATAAAGAGTGGAAAAAGTAAAGGTGGAATTCGTAAACACTTGTTCATGTTGTGCCAGCTATGAGGAGCAAGTAAAAGAAGTGGCCCGGCAGTTCGGGGATAAAGTGGAAGTGAGAATATACCAGGCTGGTAAAGACTTCGATTACATAAAGAAATATGGTAATCTGACCCGCGGTACGCTGATTATAAACAGCCAAACCAAATATGACAATCTGAATCGGGAAATTATTGAGAAGGCCATTAAGGATGCGGTAGCAGAATAGCGGGGGGCAGAAATGTCAATTCTGGTTGTCGATACCCTTCGAGCCAGCCTGGAACTATTAAATAGTGCCTCCATATGGCTAATTTTTAGTTTTGTATTGGCGGGATTACTACATAATATTCTGAGTCCGGACCGATTGCAGCGTATGCTGGGTAATCGTTCCGCATCATCCCTTGTTAAAGCCACCGCTTCAGGTGCACTTCTTCCTATATGTAGCTGCGGGGTGATACCGCTGGGGCTGGGTTTATACTATTCCGGCGCTTATCTGGGGCCCACCCTGGCCTTTTTGAGTGCCACACCTATTATTAACCCGGCCGCGGTGCTTTTAGCCTATGGCCTGTTGGGGCCGCAAATAGCTACTATTTATGTGCTGACCGGTTTGCTGGTTTCCTTTTTATTAGGAGTGCTGGGGAATACCCTGGGAGGCTCCGAGCTACATGTTCCCGGTGCCGGGACAGGATTGGAAACCCATCTAGAAACCGAAAGCAGCACTGTACCGCTAATAAAACGGGTGACTACCGGGTTACAGTGGGGATTTGGCGATCTGGGCGCCATGGTCAGCAAATATGTAATAGTGGGTATGCTGCTGGCAGGTTTCATCACTGCAGCTATTCCGCCGGCTTTTTTCGAACATTACCTGGGTAACCCGGGACTGATATCAATCGGGGGGATCGCTCTTTTAGGCGCGGTGATGTATGTTTGTGCGGTGGGACACATACCCTTTATAGCTGCCCTGGTTGCCAGCGGGGCCTCTCCCGGTATAGCGATAACTTTTCTGATGACAGGTGCTGCCACCAATTTGCCGGAGCTGATCAGCATCTACAAACTGATCGGTAAACGAACTGTACTCATTTACAGTACCGGGATGCTGGCATTTTCAGTACTGGTAGGCTATCTGACCAATCTACTACTCAAGGATTTTACTCCGTTTGTAGATGTAAACCGTAATCAGCATTTTATTGGCGCGGCCAACCAATTGATTGTGGTTACCCCGGCGCCAGTGCGGTTGATGTGCTCCCTCTGTATTCTGGGTCTGGGTTTTTATGCAGTGTGGCCTAAAATCAAGCCGGCTTTCCTAAGCAAGAGTGAAGCTGCATGAAGTCCGGGTACTGGCTGTTAGCGGCTGTTTTGGTGGTGCTTTTGCTAAGCCTGCGGGGAGTGGATCGGGAAGAGCCGGGCGTTTTTACCCCGCCGGATAGTGCCGCCTTGAATTACTGGGCGAAGACCAGCTCTTTCCCGGCAGTTGCCAGTGCGGAAGAGGACATCAACGGCGACGGCCGTCTGGATACGGTGTTAATTTACCGGATAGCAGCGGACAAGTGCCAAATCTGCGTCATTCTCGAGGGAGAGGATGGCTTCATGATTAGTGCCAGCAGCCGGGCACCGGTAGAAAACCAGTCGATCAAGTTCAAGGACATAGATAATAAGCTTCCGATTGAAATAATAGTATCCGGCAGCAAAAAGGGCCGATATGGTTACGGAATACTGCGGCTGGAGGGCAACCAACTGATTGACCTTTTTGGTGAAGGAATGGATGAATGCTGTTAAAGCTGTCAAACGAGGGGGAGGTAAATCAATGCGAAAAAAGGCAATGATCTGCATAATGCTGGGTATTTGCTTGCTGGCCGGTATATTAGCAGGTTGTGGTGCAAAAGAAGCCGGGAGCGATACGGCCAAAAGTGGTAAGGTTGAGGACAAATATGAAATAAAACTAGGTTACTACAACTGTGATCATATGACGGCGGCGTGCATTGCCAAGGATGCGGGCATATTTAATGAACTGGGACTCAAGGTAAATGTCACCGGTAACGGAGAGGTTCCCAAAGCTATGGCGGCAGGCCAGATGGATTGCGGATATGTAGGAGTTACTGGTTTGCGCCTGGCCTATGGCAAAGGGGCGCCTGTTTTTGTAGCTGCCAACAACCACCTGGGTGGCTCCTGGTACCTGGTTGCCTCCAATGAGATTAAAGATGCGAAAGAATTGGTGGGGAAAAGAGTTGCCCTGGATACCAATGCTCATGAAACTTCCTTGGGGTGGGTAAATATGGCTAAAAGTTTGGGAATTCCTGCTGATATCAAAGCGTACCAGCACTATGACATGAAAGATGCCGATGAGTACCTGGCTATGAAAACAGGAAAACTGGACGGCTATACCTGTTGTGACCCCTGGGGTTCCATGGCTGAATACGAAGGTACTGGTCATGTTTTGGCCACCGACCTTAGATTACCGAGTGGCAATTGGGGGGTCTGCTGCATCTATGCCATGCGTCAGGGCTTTGCCAAAGATCACCCGGAGCTTGCCAAGAAAATGCTGCTGGCCCACAGCCGGGCCATAGAGTACATTTATACCCATCCGGCCAAAGCGGCTAAAATATTCGCTGCCAACTATAAGGTGCCGGAAGAGGTAGCTTTTATGACCATCTATAAGAAAACCGTGGAAGAAGGGCGTACATTAACCTGGGAAATGGATCAGGAAGGGTTGGAAGAACTCTTTGCAACTTCCCGGAAAGAAGGGATAAAGCAATTCCTGGACTATGAACATGACCCTAGCTTCGTTAACACCAGTTTTATGGAACAGGCTGGCGCAGATGACTTTAAACAGTTCATTAAGAGCCAGGTGGATCCTATCTTCCCGGAAGGCATGAGCTACAGTGAATGGAAAGAAAAGGCACTGGCACTGGACACGATCAAGTGATGCGCTGGAAGCGAAAAAAACCTCTAGCCGCGATGATTGGAGTCGGACTGCTAATAACAATCGGTCTGGCGTTCCTGTTTTCCCCTGCAAAGGAAAAAGAGAAAAGACTCCTTATCGGCATCCCCGACGATGCTGCTGGCTACATTATGCGCAGCCTGGTTGAAGCAGGGGAAGCCAACGTCCAGATTAGCACTATGCTGGGGATATATCCGATCAAGGATTGCTGCACCAGCACTTCCGAATGGGCATTATGCACTGAAAAGCTGGACATGGCAGTGATCTGTCCTGATGCTGCTGCCAGATTTGTTGAGAAGAACGAGCGCTATTTGATACTGGGACCCTGTATGGTTAATTCGGACATACTGTTGGGTAATGGGAGCAGCACCAGCAAAATTGGCATTACTCAGCATCGCTGGTACACCAGGGACGCAATTACACGGGTTTGGGGTAGTCAGGTTGAGGTGGTTCCAATGTTGGCCAATGCTTTACCCTATGCTTTGGAAGAGGGCCAGGTGGACGCGGCAGTGATTGACATTGGCAAAGCACTGCGGCTTAAGTGGCCCCGGCAGGCCCTACAGGAAGAAAGCGACACCATAAGTTACGTGCTGGTGATACGTAAGGAGCTGGAGAAGGATGACCATCTTATAAACTTCCTGCAGGAATATAATCAGCAGGTAAGCAAACTGGAGGATGAAGGTTGTTTGCAGAACCTCATTGAGGAATACGCAGGTTATACCTGCACGGGAAAGGAGGCTCGAGAATGGAAGAGAATGAACGCCCGCTATCTACCGCTGACAATACCCGCTACAAAGTGATGGGTGGGGGGCAGAAAAAGTACCGCATCCCCCGTTTATACTGGGTAGTCAGTCTGGGCCTTTTAACAGCAGTCTGGCAAGCAGCCGCATACTATACGGCCAGCCCACTTTTGCTGCCCTATCCCTTGGTTACCTTTCAAGCCCTAATTCGCGCCTTTTGCGATCCGGAAACAATGGTTAACCTGGCCATAACCATGCGCCGAGTTCTTACTGGCTTCGCCTATGCGGCATTAATCGGTGTGCCATTGGGATACATGATGGGTTATTCGCATGTGGTCCTGCGCATGCTGGATCCCCTGATCAGCTCATTACGGCAGGTGCCTATAATGGCCTGGGTTCCCCTTACTATTGTATGGTTCGGTCTGGGTGACGGTCCAACCATATTTCTTATCACTTTTGCCGGAGTGTTTCCAGTCATATTGAATACCATTGCGGGCGTACAGAGTATTTCCCGGGATTACTACAACGCGGCCCACAGCATGGGGGCCGGACCCTGGAGTATCCTCACTTCAATTATATTTCCCGGTTCGCTGCCAGATATTCTGACCGGGTTGCGTATCGCCCTCAGCGCCGGATGGATGTCGGTTATTTGAGCGGAGTTTATAGCGACGAGTGCCGGGTTCGGCTACTCTATGATTAATGCTCAGACCATGATGGAAACAGATACCCTTATTGCACTTATGATAATGGCAGCTCTGGTGGGATATGTGTTGGACAAAATTCTGTTATTGGTAAACCGACGGATTACAGCGTGGAAATATGCCACTTAACCACGAGTCAGGGGATGGTCCCCTGGCTCCAGACCGGTGCGTCCGGCATGGGCTGGTGAGGCATTGCGACTGTCAAATGCCCGCGGTAGCGTCAGCTTTGCCGACAGCGAGAAGGTTTCCACCTGGGCCAAGGAAGCAGTGGCTGATGCCATCGCCCATAATAATTGCATAAAAGAAGCCATCCTTTTTTCAATCAACCAGGAAAATTATGTATAATAGAAGAAGGGCCGGGAGATTAAAAACGCGAAAGGAAGTATCTGATGACAACCGTCGAAGTTTTAGTCAATACTCAAAGCGCCAATCATATTTCTGAAGAAAAACTGTCCAGGCTGATTAGCGAACAGACTTTCGACAAACAGTATGCTATGCAGATATTTAACCTGTTCACAGAAGTGCCGGCCACCTTTTTGGTAAGGTTTATAAAAGAGAACGGAATAAAAGAAACCGTCTTCAAGAAATACTACGAAACTCATATAAAACCAATCTACCCCAATAAAGAAATAGAGGAGTTACTGGCCTATGTGGGAAAGCCTGTTTAAAAAAGCTATGCAAATACTTGGTTCTGCAAATATCCCCCCGGGAGACTGGACATTTGGCGGTGGCACAACGCTTACTATTCGCTATCGGCATAGAGAAAGCTATGATATTGATATTTTCATTCCCGATACCCAGCAACTGACTTTCTTGACTCCCCGGCTCAACCGAAGCATTGACGAAATCGTTGATTATACTGAGGCCAGCAATTTTATTAAACTGGTTTATCCATGCGGAGAGGTTGATTTTATCGCCGCACCGCATTTAACTCCTCAATACTTCACTTACGAAAAAATATGCGATCAAGTTGTGCGCGTAGAAACACCGGTGGAAGTTGTGGTAAAAAAACTATTCTATCGGGCCGAGGGATTGAAGGTGCGCGATATTATTGATACAGTCGTTGTCGCGCAAGATCCCGCAGCAAATCTACTGGCTGAAGCAGCTATCTTAGGCCATAAACTAGAAGTGTTAAAATGGCGCTGGGAAATTATCCAACCGCATTATAATAACGAAGCCCGTAATCTTAAAGGACTGGAACCACGGCTTCGAGAGAAGGCACCATTACTTTTTGGTGACTTTCTAAACCAAGTGGAACAGTCTATTATCAAACCTATATAAAACGGAAAACGGACCCCCAAAAGCCTGTCATATGAAACTATTCCTCCACCAGGGCTACTGCTCTGATCCAGCCTCCGGAAGCACCCTTTATCTTGACCGGGAAACAGAAAAAGGTGAACCCATAGGCGGGCAAGCGATCCAGGTTGGTCAGTTTTTCAATATGGCAGTAGCCTTTTTCTATGCTGGCGAAATGACCTTCCCATATTATAGAGGGGTCCTTGCTCTGCTGGTATTCAGCCGCAATAAGGGGTAAGGGACGGTCCCAGCTCCAGGCATCAGTTCCTACAATTTTTATGCCCTGATTCAGCAGCCACAGGGTCGCCTCACGACCCATCCCACAACCCTTGAGCAGGTATTCGGGCTGCCCCCAGTACTGATCGGCGCCGGTCATGACCAGCACGATATCACCGGGCTGCAGCGTGTAGTCTATGCGCAGCAGCTCATTCTCAATATCGGTCGGTTTCACCAGATAGCCATCAGGAAGCTTACGAAAATCCAGTACCACACCATTTCCCATACACCATTCCAAGGGCACTTCATCAATGGTCAAAGCCTTGGCTCCGCCATCCATGGTGGGGTGGTAGTGCCAGGGGGCGTCCAGATGAGTGCCGGAATGAGTGGAAAGCTGCAGCAATTCCAGCGACCAGCCCAGTCCGCCGGGCAGCTCCTCGCGGGGCAGACCGGGAAAGAAGGCCAGCATGCTTTCACTACCCGCATCATGATTGACATAATGTATGCGCGGTATCATCTGCGGGGGATCACTGGGTAAACCGTCTTCAATACTTATACTGAGGTCAACCAGCTTTCGGGTCATAATCAATCCTCCCCAAAGGCTTATTTCCTTCCATTATTACATAATTATGTTTATTTTAGTGAAGCAAATTAAGTTTTCGGGGCCGCAGTCTTTATTTTCCCAATTTTGGGACAACTCGGTTGACCCATTACCATTATCTTGCTAACATAGTAGCCAGAGGTTTTTCCTCATTATGGTTAAGGAGGTAGATTGATGACCGATCCTAATATCGTCACCGAGGCGCCCCCCCAACCAGATGCTGCTGCTATGGCCGCTATCATGGCAAAAGTGGCCAAGATTCAAAAAATTCTCGGGTTCCTCACCTACAGCCAGTTCCTTCTGGCCCTGCTGCTTCTCGCCGCCCCGTTGTTACCCACACTATTTGGTCCATTACCCCAATCATTTGGCTTCATGTTGGTGGCTCCGTTTCTGCTGGGCCTGGCTTACTCGGCCAATTTTGCCAAAAAGGATCTCTCTTTTGCCCGGGTGGTTTTTCGCAATACCGCCATCTCCCAGCTGGGGCTGCTGGTAATCGCTCTGATTGAGTATCTGGCTTATCCCTCAATTATTATGTTGGTCCTGGTGTTAGTTGCTCTTTGCCTGGGTGGCTTAGCCGGTATGGTCATTTACCAGGCCACTAAAGAGCAAAAGTAGGAATCCCTAAGGACGTTAAACTGAATCTCGCAGAATGGTAATGGGCCGTCATGATACTATCATGCGGCCCATTTACCGGAAAAGGGTTATTCGGTTGTTCATTAGTTCCGTTGTTACTCCCTTGATTGGAATTGGCTCTGGGTAACTATAGGCCGTTCTCTCAGCTCTTACTTCGGAGTTGTGCGGGCGAGGGGAGGACTTATTAACCTCTCATTATGTTAACATCCCGGTTCCTTCCGCTTTCAGTTCTGCCAGAACGCGTATCCGTCTCCCAGGGCAACTGGGTTTGCTTCCCTTACTGTACCCTTATTGTAAAAAAACGGGATAAACAAGTCAATCATTTTTCTGAAAATTCAGAAAAAATTTAGCTGGTAAAAAGCTGGTGGCATGAGTATTGGGGATAGCCGGAGGGTGTCAGGAGAGCCATACCCCTGACGCTTTCCTTCTGGAGAACTTTTTGTAAACGGCCCAGAGTACTACGGTGATGACAATTAACTCAATTCTATTAATTTTGTATCCAACTGAATTTATTAGATAAATGGGAGCAAAGGTGTTAATAAAGATTGGCAGCTTAAGCCCCCCGATCAGGTTAAAAGTCCAGAGCAGATAGCAGCTGGCCAGGGCAATTTTTTTGTGGCGGCAAAATGATACAGCAGCAAAGGGAAGGAGCAAGTATAACATTATTTCCGGCAGGATAATCGTCAAGTAAGCAGCCAGGGATAGATGATCCACAAATATATAGATACTGCCATAGAAAACCAACAGCATTCCTGTCGTGAAGAAAAAAAGAAGCTGGAGTTTGGTATGGTTTGCTATCGAAAAACCTTCCGGCCGGCAAGCTATGATTTCCGATGTATGGTAGAGATTTTCACTAAATAAAAAGTAGCTGGCATAAAGCAACACGGACAGACTGATAAAGATTTCCCCGCTTCGCAATATCCTTATAACGATCTCGGAAGTGCTGAGCATGCCGTTAAACAAGTGGGGGAGATGGCTGTTTAATAGCGGAGGCAATACGGCAAACATAATCAGCCCCCAGACAAACTTCCAGGAAAGATTAACCTTGAAGCTTGCCAACAGTCCGGCTAGCCTGCTATTTCTATATCGATATACATGTGATTCCTTACCCGCTTTTACTGCCCAGGAGATGTTGGAATGGAAAAGGTCTTTACGTTTTGCTTCCAGCAGTTTAATCCCCACTTTTAAAACAATAATAGCCAGCGCCAGATAAGCAGCCCGGTTAATCAGCAGGCCCGCATCACCCAGTGGGTTGGCCAAATTAATTTCCATCCAGTGCAAATAACTTAACGAGTATTTGCCGGGAAAGAGGTTGGCAAACCACAGGAGCAGCATCAGTGGATAAAATATCTTCACGTCACTTACCAGGACTGCCAAAGTAAAGCTTAAAAACAGCCAGAATAACAGCGGAATAAGCGAGTATAGCAGATACAGGACGGAAAAGTATAACGGTTCAAAGGGCAGTTGATAATTGTGAAGGCAAATCCAGGTGAAGATAAAGGCAGCCACAAAGTTGATCAGAATAACTGCCAGATAAGAAGCGGTTAATTTATAGCCAACCAGTTGTGAAGTTTTAAGGGGTTTACTCAGGGTAATTTCTTTATAGCGGTTGTCCATGAAAATACTGAAATAGCTCGCGAAAATAAAGATGCCCAGCAGGAGCATGTTGTTAACAGAAAAAATAACGGCCCGGGCAATCATCTCCTGACTAACCGTCAGGGTACCGCTCTGAATCAACTCCGACAACAGATAGCCTTTCTTGCCTATATAACGGGAAGCCTCGTTATAGATGGTATAGAATACAAAGAGTTGGGCTATCCATAGGAAAAGATTTTGGGTTGACCTTTTTAATTCAAAGGTTATGAAGTCAAGTGAATGCCTCATGATGTGACCCCTCGCATAAGCGCCAGGTAGGCATCCTCCATGTTCATATTGTCTTCTCTGGCATCAGCAAAAGGGGCCGGTTCCCCAACGATTCTGTAGGCCCATCTGCCTTCATCAAGCTTCTTGTTTACGATCAGATACCCATTACCGAGCGTGGATAGCTCGTCAATTTCGCATGTTCCCGTCCAGACCCTGGCCGGTACTTTCTCCGCCAGATCCTTCCATGATCCGTTAAAAAGCAGTTGGCCCTGGTCAAGTATGCCGATGTCTGTACATAAGTTTTCGAGGTCATTAATGATGTGCGTTGAGAATATAACCACCCGGTCTTTTCCCAGCAGAGATAAAAGGTTCTTGAAGCGGATTCTTTCTTCAGGGTCCAGGCCTGCCGTCGGCTCGTCAACCAGCAGAAAGCGGGGGTGATTCAGAAGAGATTGCGCCAATCCTGCCCGGCGCTTCATTCCTCCAGAAAAGGTCTTTAGCTTCTTGTTTGCTACTCTGGTCAGATTGGTTACTTCCATGGCTTCATTGACTCGCTGTCTTCGTATTGACTTCGCTTTAATCTCATTTAACAGGCACATGTAATCCAGAAATTCGCTCAGGGTCAGGTCGGGATAAAGCCCGAATTCCTGGGGTAAGTAACCGGTAATTTTGCGTATTTCATGAACATCCTGCCGCAAATCCAATCCATTGATTTTTATTTCTCCATCTTCAAAACCCATAACGGTTGCTAATATGCGCATCAAGGTAGTCTTGCCGGCACCATTGGGCCCCAACAAACCAAATATTCCGTCCTGAATGGAAAGGTTGATATCATCCAGCGCCCGGTGGCCGCCTTTATAGGTTTTTCCCAGGCCCGCAATTTGAATCGCCACTTTTTAGCAACCCCCGGTGATAATCTGATAAAAAATGAAGCCTGCCATCCACCCACGGGTAGGTCCAAGAATTCAACCATAGAATTCCCCAATTAGGTATCCTTTTCCTGCCTCCAAAGGATAAAACAAGTAAATTTCTCGGAAAAACCACGTTTAAGGCAGCTGTTAGCCTTTTTTGACGGTCTGAAAGCTCCTGCGGGGGCTTCTTTTATATAGTTCATCCCTTGCCGGTCTCTTTCCTAAAGCCCTTCTCCCACCTTTTTGGCCCTGGCCAGCAATCGGGCGGGGATTTCTTTCCTGCCCAGAGTACCAGGCAGCACCAGGCTGCAGAGAACCTCCTGACCACTGTATTTACATACCTCCCGCATACGGTTAATGGTTGACCGGGATTGATTATACAGCCAGTTAAAGGGAAAGGGAGTACTGCAGGTGGTAATAAGAATAGCTTTTTTGCCGTTGGCACTTCGTTTCCGGGGTAGCCCCCGGGGCATTTCTTCAATAAGAAATCCGAATAGTCGTTCAAATACACGCAGGGTAATGGCCGAGACGTTTCCCCAGTGAGTGGGGCTGGCCCAGATGATTACGTCAGCCTCCTCGATGCAGGCTTCAATGGTTTCTATATCATCCCGCATCGCGCAATGTCCCTGGCGCTGACATTGCATACAGCCCCGGCAGTCTTTAATGTCCAAATCGACCAGGTTGATAGTTTTTACTAACACTTTAATGGGGCACAACATAGTCTATGGTATGGCTAAGATTAAGGAGAAAGGGTTGTGTTTCATGAATTTTTCTGATGCATTGTACGGCTCCGAAAGTGTTCGCTATCGTACCGTAAGGTCCAGGAGAGCAGGGCAGGTTAGAAGGGGTTCGGGCAGTTCCAAAAACCCTACTGGGGATATCCCGGTCAAGCAGACTGGCACTGACCAGAATGCAGCGGCTTCTGCGAAGGCCAGCCTGGCTGCGTGGGGACATGTGTTTCAAATTAATACCCAGACTGTGGCCGTTGGCGCTAATGTCACCTTTAGCAACAACGGGCCGTTAAATAACATTAATCACACCCCGGGCAGCGCTGGAATTGATGTAACTTTGGGAGGAACTTATAACATAACATTTGGGATTTATACGACCCAAAACAATCCGCAAGACTGGGCCGTGGTGGTCAATGGGGTGGTTAGATCAAGGTTCAATTCAGCCGGCCAGTCAATTACCGGCACTACCTCCCTGGCTCTTAATGCCCAGGATAGAGTAACCATCCGCAATGTCAACACCATACCTGACCCGGCTACCCTTAGAACGGGGGATTTCACCACTGCCTATGTACTGCTGTACAAGGTTGATAGTTAAATCAAAGCGATAATACCTGCTAATATAAAGCCTTGGCAATACACCCCCGGAGGGGTGTATTGCATACTATAGGGCTCAAGGGCAAGCCGGGACGCTCCTGGCTAAAACCATCCGAGGTAGACTGAAAAAATATCTCTAATCAGCCGGCAGCATCTTTATGAGGAACCGACAGTCTGGTTGTCCAACAACTCCGCCAGAATATCAAGAGCGTCAACCGTTCCGCTAAATTTCCCGTTATCGATTACTATCAATTTGGTGTATTGGTGTTGAATCATTTTTTCGGTCACCGATTGCAGCTGGTCGCTGGCTTCGATTAACGTAGGCTCACTGGGCTGGAGATCACTGACCCTGGCTTCATGCAGGCTTTTTATATCTTCGTTGTTTTTCATGAGTTTTTGCACATACAATAATAAATCGGTAGGTGTAATGACTCCTTGCACTTCGTTTTGTTCATCCACTACCGCCAGTATTGATATACGGGAAGATACCATATTATTAAGCGCGTCAGCAAAACTGTCTGCGGATGTTATTTGCGAGCCGGCACGAATTTTAGTTTTAATGCTGGCACTGCCCATAGTGCGAAGATGCAATTCCTGCTTGAGGCGCATGCTTAAAGGCAGTTCTTCCAACATGTATTTGCCGCGTGCGTAGCCTGCAGTAGCGGCCAGGAAAATCAGCAGGTATAACGCCATCATGGGAAGACTAAAAATAATATTGTCAATACTGGCCATGTTAACCGCGAATTTACATATGCCAAAGTGGTGTAAACCCAGCAGCCCACTGCAAATTATTAAATAGACTACCAATAATACCTCAAAAGCACGAACCGCCTCCGGCGAATACTTTCGATCCACACGGGTTACCCCCTTCCCCCCCAGTTTATACCAATATAGCATATTGGTGGGCTGATGGTTTAGAGTGTTGTCAAAAAATATGCCCACGCACAAACCGGAAACTGACATTACCCTATCCCTGTGGTCATTGTCCGGGATGTGCAGAGGGGAAGATAGCAAGGATAACCCTGGGGGCCTATTCGACCTTTTGCTTTAATAGAGTTTGCCGTGGGAAAAAGCCGTAACGGGCATAGAATGGAATCACCTGTTCGTTACCAGCAGCAATAGCGACTGTTTTAGTTTTTGCCTCTGACTGGTCCATCCATGCCAGAGCCATTTGCATCAGGCAATTTCCTACTCCTATTCCCCGATAGTCTCGCCGCACAAAAATAGATTCAATCTCCCCCTGTCCGTTTTCGCCAAGTGTTACTACACAATAAGCCACCGGCAGTTTGTCGGTTTCGTCCTTGGCTACTAAAATGGATATGGTTCCTCTCCGGGCCTTTTCCAGAAGCATACTCTTTCTTGTTTTGAAGGTAAAAGTTTCATATTCATAGCGAAAATAGGGAGAGCGCTCTTTATGGTATTCATTCAATTCCTCCCAGAGCGAGTGAATGATATCCAGCAACTCTTCACCGACCTGCGTATATCTGATTGACGGAGTCAACATTTCATTTCCCTTATTCCTCTTCCGATTCTAAAGTAAACACATACCCTTTGGACAGGGTTTAAACCTTCACTTCAAAGCCTAAATCTACTTCATCAGCGGGCTTTCCGCCTCTTATACCCCAGTTGTGCAGAGGTACTTCATTTATTACAATGGTAACATCAGCTGCCGGTATACCGGGGTTAGCCTCCAGATTGCGGCAGATAGCTGTATAGAGGTCTGCTTTGGCGGCCCGGGTGCGGCCCTCGAACATGGTAATTTCAATAATCGTACAGCGATTGGTCCGGGTACCGATATACTCAAAGTTCTCAGCCTTAAGTTCATGTAAGCGCTGATTGCGGTCATAATCTGGAATTTTGAGTGCTTCAACCAGAGCGTTATGGATTCCATCCATAAGAGCTTTTTTATACTCACGGTTTTTGCCCTGTAATATTTCGATTTTTACTAATGGCATATTATTGTCTCCTTCCCTTTTGGCCGTAGGGAACACGTGATATACAGGCGTCGCTAGATAAATAAGATTTCGTTTGGGGTTTCAAAGGATTGTGTATCAAACCTTTGCAGAGATCTTACATCGAGCCATGTAAAACCCTATTTGTTTTATAAATCGGATGATGATTTGCTTGCAGAGTTATACAAATCTCTAGGTTTTCGACAGATCAATACCTGGATTCTTGCCACCAGAAAACAGCAATCATATTAAATGGGCTGGTAGTCATTTCGGAAGCAAAGATTTTATCTTTTCTTTTAACCGGTATCCGGGAAATTCGCTGGCCAGGATATCCATGTAAATCTGGTCATATTTCCTGCTATTTATGATGCGAGTTTCCCGCAAACAGCCGGCTGTTTTAAACCCGCATTTTTCATAGCAACGGATGGCACGGGTATTAAAGGAGTAGGGTGCCAGGTAAATGCTGTTGAGGTTCAGAACTTGAAATCCATAGTCCAGCAGCAACATCACCGATTCGCTTCCATAGCCCTGGTTCAGGCATTCTTGAGCGCCGATGTAGAGACCGATTTCTGCATTGCGATTAATGAGATCAATATTAAGCAGACCACCACTGCCGATTAAGGCATCATTTTCTCTCAGGGTAATACCAAAGAGATGGTCACCCCGGGCGGTAGCCTGTGCAAAGTAGTCCCGGCTGCTCTCCGGGGTAATAATTTGAGGGAATAGCGCCAGGAAGATACTGGTTTCAAGCTCATTCAGCCAGCGGGCATAGATTTCACTGTCTTCGTGGCGAATGGGCGCCAGGTATATATGTTCTCCTTCAATTTTGCGTGTCATATGTTTTGGTCCCCTCCCCCCCTCATTTGCAGCTACGATTGTTACCCCAATTTATACCAATATAGCACATGGGTGGTTAATTGTTTAGTGTATTGTAAAGAGAATACCCACGCGGAACCGCAAACCGACATTACCTTGTCTCCGTAGTCATGGTGCGGGATGTGCGGAGGGGAAGATAGCAAGGATAAACCCTGGGGGTGCTGTCAAACAATTATCAGTCCGCTTTATGCGGTAGTCCGCTTTGCGGTCATCATGCTGACATATCAGCTCAGTAAGATGCTTTGTGCAAAGAAGGTGAACGCCGTTTATATGAGTGAGGCGTTAAAAGTAGGACCGGAATAAAAGTTTATCGTTTGCCATATTATCAACTTCAGATAAATATTCTCTCCAAGCGATTACCCAACCGGCTTAAAAGTTCATTGGTTATTGTCCCCGCGTTTGCCGCTACTTGCTCGGCTGAAATTATCTCAGAGCCATCTTTGCCAATCAAGGTGGCAATGTCACCCCGTTCCGCCGCCGGGATAGCGGTGATATCAACCGTAAGCTGATCCATACAAATCCGGCCAATGATTGGTGCCCGGCAGCCCCGGATCAGGACGCAGGCCTTTTCACTGGAGAGGTTTCGGGGCAGTCCATCCGCATAGCCGATGGAGATTACGGCAACGCGCGTATTTCTTAGTGCTGTAAACCGACGGCCATAACCGACACTTTCTCCGGCGGTTATAGCCCTGATGAGCGTCACCTTCGCTTTCAAAGCCAAAACCGGGCGTAAATCCAGCTGAAGTTTGGTTCTATCATCCGGCGAGCTTAAGGCGCCATACAGTGCAATTCCAATCCTGGCATAATCACACTGCAGTTCGGGATAGTTTAAAAACCCATAGCTGTTTTGGATATGGACTTTGGGCAAAGTATGCCCAAGCTGCCGGAGCTGATCCAGGAGTGCGTAAAATTTATGAATTTGTTTTTTAGTAAATTCGATATCATCTGTTTGAGCGCTGTCTGCTACACATAGATGGGTAAAAATACCGCAGACTTCTAAATTTTGACACCGCAGGATTTTATCAATTTCTGCCGGGCTGTTGCAGCTTTCACCCAGGCGATTCATACCGGTATCAATTTTGATGTGAACCGGTACTGGTTTTCCGAACGCATTGAGTTGTTTGGCATGGTCATAATCGATTACCGCCTGGGTCAAATGATAACGGATCAGTTCTGCGGTTCTCTCTGGTAGGGTATAACCTAAAATCAGTATGTCGCCTTTAATTCCATGAGTTCGTAAACAGATACCTTCATCTATGGTGGCCACCGCGAAGGAGCTGACGCCGATTTGATTCAGGCTGGCTGCTACCTCCACATCGCCGTGTCCATAGGCATCGGCTTTCACAACCGCCATCAATTCACACCCGTCCGGAAGGGCGTCGCGCAGGGCTTTCACATTATGCCTTAAGTTGGTTAAATTAATTTCGGCCCATGCTCTTTCCCTCCGGGTCTGATTCAGAGCCATTCCCCTTGCCCCTTTCTTTCTAAAGCCACGGTAATTGCAATAGCGGCTATAGCGGAGCAAACTGCTACTGCCAGATAATGAACCACACTGTTGCCCACCATAATTTCCTGTAATTGTATTGCTTTCGCCAAACCGCGAACCAGCACAATCATAAACGGGTGAAGCAGATAGATAATCACCGAAATATCCCGCAGGCTCTTATTACCCTGACCCTTCCACAAAAGCAGGCTTTGAAAGAGAAAGAACATACAGGGCAAAAGCATAAAATACATACTGTCATGGCGCTGCAGGTCAAAACCATGCAGGCATAAACCTTCGGCCAGCATCAAGGTCAATGATACCGATAAGCCCAGCCAACATTCCTTAGCTGGATAAGGACGACTTTGCCCCGCGATTATCCCGCCCAGCATAAAGAAAACGGGAGCAAAGAACAGGCCGTTGCGGGTATAGTCGCAGAACAGGAAAATTACGTCGTAGAAGGATTTAAGGAAGTATATTTGTTCTGTAATCCCATAGTAGCTGTCGCCAAATAATCCGATTAAATAGAGAAGCAAAGTAATCTGAAATACATGCTCGTATCTAAACTTTTTAAGCAGCAAACAGACCAGCGTTGCTCCCGTTATCGCCGCAGGGAAATACCACAGGTGATAAAAGGTGCCGTCAAAGACAATATCCTTTATCAGATTGGGCAGCAGCAATTGCGTCTGAAAATATCCGGCGTACAAATTGATGGGCAGATATAGTAAAATCGTGATTCCGTAGAGCATAGCGGTCTTTTGCAGAAATTTATATAATTTGCCCGGCCCCGTATCCGGTCCATTCATATATCCGGGCAAAAGGAAAAAACCCGAGACCATAAAAAAGAATGGCACCGCAACCCGGGCAACAATCCTGGTAAGAACGAAATCTGCCGTTCCATCGACGGAGGTCAGCGGCGAGGTATGAACCGCTACCACCAGGAAGGCGGCGATTAAGCGAAAATAATCGATACCGGCATTTCTTGCCTTTGGCTTCATAGCTTCCTCCATAGGGTGACAATAAAGCCATCCTCGTTATTGCCGGAGACCTGATAAGGGGCCTGATCAGGGATCGCAATCGCGGCCGGCCCGGAATGCGTTGCCGGAACATAGAAGATTTCGATATCCCGGCCGCGAAACCGTCCTTGAAGGTGCGGCCCCGCATAGGGAAATTGTTTTAGCCAGGCAATGTATTCCTCCAAGGTTAAATCCCCTGTTTCGATCAGCTCGGAATGGGGGTAACCAATATAGCGGAAATGCCAGGGCTCATGAGCGATTTTGGTGATGGCCTCCCGACCGGTTTTATAGCGCTCAATAAAGCCGTACCGGGTTGCCTTTTCTCTGAAGGTTTGGCAAATACCGGTATAGGGGAAGTGCGGACGAATAAAGTCGATATCCGGCTTGGCTTCCGCCAGGTCAACTGCCAGTCCGGTCTGGTGTTCGCTGCAATCAGGAGCGGCAACGAATTGCAGGGTGAAATCTTCACCGTTTGCCTTTATGGAGTTGGCATATATGCTTTCTTGCTCCTGCAGGGTGCGATATCCGCTGACCGGAATAATTTGCTGATAACAGTCCAATAAACTGAACACCTCTGCCAGCATCTTGGCCGTTTGTTGTTCCAGTAAAACATCCCGATAACCAGGATGGATAGGTACCAGCGTCTCTTTCCCAGGCGCATTCCGAACGGGATGAGAGGGGTTCACAAGGATCAGATTGCCTTTGCCGATGTCTTTTGCTTCCAGCGTGAGTGTTTTCATGATTCCATCGCCAGCCTTATTAACCTGTCCACAATCTGTTCGCAGGTAAGCCCGACACCTTTCAGCATACTGGGGTAGCGGCTATGGGAAGTAAAACCGGGGATGGTATTGACCTCATTGAAAATGATTTCCTGCTCCGGGGTCAGAAACATATCAACCCGGGCGCAGCCGGAACAATGCAGGGCTTTATAGATCACCGCCGCGGTTTGCTTTATGCGTTGGGCGGTATCCCGGTCAATACGGGCCGGCATATGAATGGCAGAGGTTTTCAGGGTATATTTTTCCGTATAATCGAAGAAGCCCCGGTTTAGTTCAATCTCATCGACCTCTCCGATGGTCAGGCTTTCGTTGCCTAAAACCGCACACCCGACCTCGAACCCCTCAACGGCTTCCTCAACAATGACTCTGCGGTCATGGCCCAAAGCAGTCCTGACCGCATCCGGCAGTTCCTTTTTACTCATTACCTTGGTAATGCCAAAAGAAGAACCGGCATTGACCGGCTTTACAAATAACGGATAATTAAGCTCACCGGTAAGGGGCGGGAGGTCTTCCTCCGCCGTTTTTTGGTCCAAAACGACAGACGCCGGTGTTTTTATTCCGGCCAGTCCCGCCATCTTATGGGCGATATCCTTGTCCATGCACATGGCCGAGCTTAAGGTGCCGCATCCCACAAAAGGGATGCCGGCCATGGTCAATAAGCCCTGCATAGTACCGTCCTCGCCGTTTTTTCCATGCAGGACGGGGAATGCCACATCAACTCTGGTGGTAATAACCTGGTCATCGTGAAACTCCAGCAGCCCATGAGTACTGCGGTCGGGTGAAATGACCGCCGCAATACACTCGCCGCTATCCATCCAGGTATTGTCCGATATTTTCTCCGGGGAGCCATAATATCTCAGCCAATTTCCCTGCCGGGTGATTCCGACTGGAATAATGTCGTAGAGTTCCGCATTCAGATGGGTAATAACAGAATAGGCGGATTGAAGAGAAATATTATACTCGGTGGAACATCCGCCAAATAGAACCGCCACTTTTTTTCTTTCCATGTCTGCGACCTCTTTCCTGAAAATATAAAAGCCTATCCGATTCGGCAGTTTCATTCTACCGAAACAGGATAGGCCTGGTTTTAATTCGTACTTACGGATATCTTAAGGTTTCATTAAGGATGTCTTATTTCTTTAAATACTTGCCATAAACCCTCAATGCATCAATAATATGATACGGTTTCGTCTTGTGATTGCCGGCGGCTCCGGCGGTAACCAGGATGTATTCGGTTCCGTTTTTATCAGCCAGGCTGGCCAGGCACAGCCCGGATTTGCCGGTATAGCCGGTTTTGCCTCCGAGGATCGTTCCTCCGTCAAATTCCAGGGAATCCATTTCTCTGACCATAGTGCTATAAAAAGTAATTCCATCGGGGTGCAGGTTGGTAGGGGCAGTGGAATGGCGCATAGAAGTGAAAACCTGGCGGAAAGTATCATTTTTCAAAGCATACTGAAGCAACGAAGCCATATCTTTTACTGTGCTATAATGATCGGTATCGTGGAGTCCGCATACATTGGTAAAATGAGTATCTTTCATGCCCAGCTGGTTTGCCTTTTCGTTCATCAGCTTCACAAAATCACTTTCCGAATCCGAAACGCCAAGGGCGAGTCCGATGGCAGCATCAGCTCCAGAAGGCAGAATCATTCCGTACAGCAGATCAATGGCAGGAACTTCTTCACCAGGTAAAAATCCGGCCATTGAAGCGCCGGCGGCATATAAGTCCGGAAATATCTTTTCCGGCATAACAACCGGCTTTTGCAGGTCAGAAATATTTTCAATTGCTACTATTGCCGCCATGATTTTGGTAAGTGAAGCCGGATAGATTCTTTCCTCGCTCCGGGTTTCAAAAGCAATTCTTTGATCCTGCAGACGAATCAATATAACATACGGACTATAAAGCTCTCCACTTGAGACATCCAGGCAAATTGGTTCCTCGATATCCGGCGGCAAGGACTCCAAACCCGATAACGGGGCGATGTCAACGGACGGTCTGCCCATAATAAGAGTTTGCAGATGACCAATAGTTCTGCAGGCACCGGTTGCCAGCAGCGCTATTGACAGAACCAGGATACAGATTCTTCCGTATCTGGGCTTCCTTTTCGAGCGCATAAGATCCTCCTCCTTTTATGCTTTAATAAACCACAAAAGCAGGGGTGGTGTTTTAATTCCCGTTTATCAAAAACTTAAGATTTCCTTATGGTGATGGCGGCAGGATGACCGTAAAAACAGTCTGAGCATTGTCACTGTGAACTGAAATGCTGCCACTGTGGGCGGTGACAATTTCTTTGGCTATCGCCAGTCCCAGTCCCACCCCTCCGGTTTTACTGGAGCGGGAAATGTCCAGGCGATAGAACTTGTCAAAGATGGTGTCCAGCTTTTGAGGAGGAATGGGGTTGCCCTGATTAGTAAAAGTGATGGCCACATTTTCTTCCTGCTGGTTTGCGGAAATGTCAATGACGCTGTCATCATAGCTGTAGGCTATCGCATTCTTAAGTATGTTATTAAACACACGGGCCAGCTTGTCTGCATCCCCCCATAAAGTGAGGCCATCCGGGGCATTGACAACCACCCGTTTCCCTTGCGGTGTTAGCATGGGATAGAATTCATCGGCCATCTGCCGGAGCATATACGGTAAATTAATTTTCTCCTTATTCAAAACGATGGTCTGAAGATTAAATCTGGTGATTTCAAAGAATTCATTGATAAGCTGCTCTAACCGGTAAGCCTTTTCCAGAGTTATCCCGATGTATTTTGCTTTCTGCTCCGGGGGCATGTCCGGCGCCTCATCCAATAGGCTCAGGTAACCGATAACGGAGGTCAGCGGCGTTTTCAGATCATGGGCAAGATACACGATCAGATCGTTCTTCCTTTGTTCCGCCGCTTCGGCCACCCGCTCACTGCGCAAAATATCGTATTTTATTTGGTTCATCCTGTCCTCGACTTCCTTTAAAGCGGCGGGAAGCTGGATGAGATCTTCACCCGGCCGCGTAAGAGTTTCGCTTTCCTCCACTACTTTTTCAATATAACCGATGGTTTTGCTCCAGTAATGATACAGAATAAATATAACCCCCGCAATCCAGACAAGGGGAACAATAATGTACAGCCAATCAGCAATCGTTTTGGCAAACCAGTATCCTGGTCCTTCATGCCATACGATGCTGTGACCAATGGTAAACGCCATCAATACCGCTACAGTTAAGGCGGCGGTAAATATCAGAACCGTTATAACAAACTGTGCCAGAATACTCGCAGTCAATTTTCTTCCGAATTTTTTATCAGTTTTTTTCAATTTTATAGCCAACTCCCCATACGGTTTTGATATATTTGGGATGTTCGGCGGAATCGTGCATCTTTTCCCGCAAATGCCGGATATGGACCATTACCGTATTATTGCTGTTGCTAAAGTATTTATCGCCCCAAACTTCGCGGAATAATTCCTCGGAACTGACTACCCGCCCCCGGTTGGAAGCCAGCACCCAGAGAAGAGAAAATTCCGTGGGGGTAAGGGATAAGGGTTTTTCGTTGAGCATGCATTCATGACTGTCCCGGTCCAGGATCAGACCGGAAAACGCAATCAGTCGTTCTTCCTGGGCCGGCTCCGCAGAGTTGTACCTGGTAAACCTCCGCAGCTGCGCCTTTACCCGGGCAACCAGCTCCAATGGACGGAAAGGCTTGGTGACATAGTCATCCGCGCCTAACGTAAGCCCGGTGATCTTATCGATCTCTTCCTCCTTGGCGGTCAGCATAATAACCGGGAAGGTATGCTTTTCGCGGATACGCTGGCAGATGGAAAAGCCATCTGCATCGGGAAGCATTACATCCAAAATAGCCAGATCTATTATTTCTTTTTCGATACAGTTTAGAGCATCCCGGCCATTGTAAAATTTAAAAACATTGTAATCCTCATTTTTCAGGTAAAGTTCTACCAGATCCGCAATGGCCTGTTCATCATCAACTACCAATATATTTGCAGCCATAGCTTCATCTCCTTTTTCGTGATTAATATATCTCATAATAACGATACTACGAAATATAAAATCATTGCGCAGCTGTTATCTATCAAGATCTAAAGATTTTACTTATAATGGTGTTTCAGATTGCTTCGCTGCGCTCGCAATGACAATGTCGGTTCGTCCCTTACGCTCAATTATATTCAGTTCAGATTGTGCCCGCTTATCCATTGCTCTGGGCGCAGTGTTAAACCAAGGCAATATAATCTTTAAGCATAGGTCAAAAGCTACACTACAACAACAGCATATCATAATATTATGGAAAGGGCCGACATCGCTTGCGATATCGGCCCTTTCCTTACAGTGCCTGCCACCATACAGGTATGATTTATCCTTTATCGTTTAATTCCAATACCGCCCAGTATACTGTCAGCGCCGTTATCGCAATAAAATTGCTCACAGAGCCCATGCTTCTCAATCGCCTTTTTAAGGCTGTCTTCCAGGCAGGGCATTTTCTCATAATAGAATTGGGCATGTACAGAATACCTTGAATAATCATCCAATATTGCACAGAGTTTGACCTTGCGTTTCCGGCCATCAGGTTGTGGCAAATACAAAGTGTGTTGGAAATCAGCCTGCCACATCCGTCCGGAAACGCCCACTGTGGCAGAGACCTCCTTAAAGTAGCTGGCAATCTCTCCCGGCTTAAGGGGGGGCACGGTTCACCACTCCGGATATGAGCTGGTAGCGAAAAACTGCGATCTCCTGGCGTAATTCCTCTCGATCCTTCATTTGGGTACCTCATCAGCTTTGATTCGGTGGCGCGCCCCGTTCTATTATCATAACGAAAGCCCAAGAAGTTGGGAATCTGACAAATTGTGTGGGGTGTTTCTTAATCCTTGGCTGTCATAAGTAGCGGACCAGCCTATAGCTTTATAAAATCCTGCGGAGTAATCGCAGGAACAGCAGTCCCTGCAAAATCCTTTGTATTGCGAGTCATGATATAGTCGGCTTTGTTACGAGCAGCGACTGCATGAACGACCGCGTCCTCAAAGTCTGGTATGGAATCAGACAGTGCTGTTTGGATATCAAGAGCCATGACATCGGCAACCATAACAAGCTGCAGCAAGCGCTCCAGACTTTCTTTGGCTTGACGCGTGTCACCCAGCCCTTTACGCAACAGGTAGAAAATATCGGTGACAGCAGTTGCGGACACCAAGCACTTGATGTCGTTTACTACAGCCCGCTTAAGTGCACTGTAAGAAGTTTCAAAAAATGGCTCCCGCTTTAACAAGATATCAAGAACGATGTTGGTATCAATGAGTATTCTCATTGCTTCTCCAATCGCGCTCTCTTGATATCATTGAGCGTTGTGTTTTCTTCTGGAATGATACCAATCAGGCTATCCAGCAGCGCAACTTTATCAGCGGCAGCACTCGTCAGCTTGGCGACGCTTTTTCCATTTTTAGTAATGTAGATATCATGTGTAGCGGCAAGCGCGAGATACCTACCGATGTTGTTTTTAAGTTCCGTAGCTGTTATCAACATTCGACTCAGCCTCCTTTTAATTGGTTTACTCTAATTACATTATATTTAAATCGCACAATAAAATCAAATAAATCGCACTATTTTGATGGCTTAAAGGGGGCTAAATCTCTACAGCCCTGCGCCTGGAAGGTCTTGTCACTCTACTTGACTCAGGGAGTTTCGTTAGATAACCCTAAGCCGGGAGCTATAATAGCTGTGCAGACCTTCGGGGATTTACTAAACTTCAACCCGCACCTGCATATCATTGCCACCGATGGCTGTTTTGCAACCGATGGTGGATTTATGGTGGGGACTGAACCGGATGCTTCAAGCCTGAATGAAGAGATTGTCGGTACCGGAACCATATGTGAACAGACTATACGCAGGGTTTTTATTTCCCCCGCGTTTCAGGGCCGAAGTTTCGGGCGTATGGTTATGGAAACTCTGGAGAAAAAGGCTTTATCAATGGGTCTTCACCATTTAAATCTCGATGCTTCATTGCCTTCACAGGCATTCTATCAGCATCTTGGGTACCGGATCGGGGAAGAAGGATTTATTCAGGTGAGCGATGACGAAAGGCTGGACTACTTTTATATGGAAAAGGCCTTAAACGGTAGCTTTACTGATGATAATAAAACCGTGTCCTTACCCGGGGAAAATGTTGTGATAAGAGAGGCCCAACCAGGCGATGCCGCCGCCATGGCCAGGATTAATGTAGCCACCTGGCGCGACAGTTATGGAAAATTTCTTCCCCGTCAGCTAATGGAGGAACTCTCCTGTTCCCAAAAACAGGCGGAGATCGAAGATTTCTTTGCCCGTTGGGAGGAAAACCAGGCAGTGGCATTGATTGCAGAGGACAAAAACGGGGAAATGATGGCTTTTATCATGGCAGGAAAAAAACACCGTCAAGACTTGGCGTATATGGGCGAAATCTACAACCTGCATGTAGCACCAGCTTTTCAGAGCCAGGGTATAGGGCATTACCTGGTATACAGGGTTAGTCAGGTTTTTCGGCAGAGAAACTGGAATACCATGATGGTCCGGGCTCTGGCGGAAAACCCCAGCCGCCGTTTTTATGAAAAATTGGGCGGTCATGTCATCGCCCAGGATGTTGATGAATACCGGGGGTTTACGGCTCCCGTGATTGCATATGGTTGGAATGAACTACCCATATGTTTTAGAAACTCATCCCCGAGGAATCCTATGTATGAAAATAAAAACCCGGAGTAATGAATGTACTTAAAAACTGAATCTATTCTTCCGATACAATCCATTCCAAATATTGCGCAGCAGTCATTGTACGCGGGCGCTCCATATCAAGCATCAAGAAATGCTTATCTCCGCTGATAATGATGTCAACATCCGCAACTATGGCGGCATTGAGAATCGGCTGATCCTTTGGATCGCTTATCAGTTTTTGCGGATATTCAGGCGCAGGCACTAAATCATAAGCAAGCTCGGCCAGGAAAACATCAACATCGGCCAAAGCCTGCGGTGCCTTACGTCTCAGCACATCCCGCAGTTCAAAGATATTACGGTCGCATAGCACCAATTCATGATACCGTGCGACGTGAAGCAAAGCGGCAGCAGGCTTTGAATTAGGCCAGAGTATTGCGGATATGAGAATGTTTGTATCGACCAGTATCTTCATTACTTGGAATCCTTTTCATAGCGTACTTCATCAATGAGAATCTGCACCTGGTCTTCATCCTGGATACCGGCTTTTTCAGCCACTCCTGCAAACGCCTTTTGAGCTTTTAGAATGGCCGTGGCGGACGCATTGTTAATTACAATTTCACCGTTTTCACGCTCAATAAAGAGTATTTTATCTCCTTCCTTAAGGTTAAGTTTGCGGCGAATTTCGATGGGAACAGTGACCTGACCATTTGCAGACACCTTTGCCAGGTTCATCAATACCACTCCTTTTAATTCTTGATATATCAAGAATTCTTTATCCATAGTATATGCCGTAAATAGCAGTTTGTAAACGTAAAAGCCGTGATCGAAACAGGAAATGTAAGCTGATAGATAGCAAGTGGAATCAATATTCTATATCAAGCGGAATCTAATCGGTACCGTTGGCCAGGAATTCCATATCCTCCAAATTTATCTTTCCCTTATACTGAGATCAGACCAAATTTAGATTAGGCCTTCTCCCCGACAATTACTATTTTGGGGGAATCGAAGTTGACCTTTTCACCTTTGAATCCCCCATAAACCTCAGTAACTGTAAATCCTGCTTTTTCTATTATCTTCATAAGATCCATTGGTGTATACAGGCGCTGGTAAAAGGGCTTGCTTTCCAGAACCTGCCCCTGTTCATTCAGTATTTCAAAAAGTGAATACATGGTATTAGTCATAAAATCAAAGTTATTATTCTGCCTGAAAACCCATCCCTCATCATTTTTGTTTTCATAAGGTTGATTAATAAAGGGTGCCAGGAAAAATAAATTCATAGCGTCTACTATAACTCTTCCTTTGCTTTTCATACTTTTATACAAACTGGCAAAAGCATAGCTTTGTTCAGTGTCATTCAAAAAACCTACTGAGTTAAAAAGGCAAGGGGTTTCTCTGCAATCGGCCAGAATGGTGTTGACTTTCAGCCCTTCAGTTTGAAATCGATGACATGCTCTATTCAAATACTCGGCATTAAAATCTAAAATGCTGACTTTAAACCCTTTGCGAGCATAACAAATAGATATTCTTCCCCCAACCGCCGCACCAATCAAGAATGTGACCATCCTTGGCATTTAGAAGATGCAATATATCAAAAGTTTCGTCAGTTTCGGGATTCATTTGCCATCCCCAATATGCTTCGTAAAAACCACTATCAAAAAAATCTTTTAGCCAGCTATTTGTTTTCCATATGTTACACTCCCAGCAGTCAGTTTTATAAAAGTTTAAAGCCTCTTGGTATATTTTGTAAATATCAGGATTTTTGCAATAAGTCCGGTATCTGGCACCGCATTCAATCGTAAAACTTTTTGCCATCCCGGTGACAGAGCAGCTGGATGGCATGTCGACCGGAATACAAGCTGGTGGGTACTCCTCCGCCGGGCATTACCCACTGACCTGCCATATAAAAATCTTTCAGACCGGGCAAGGTGCGTTTCACCGGTTTGGATATACTGGCAGACGTTAACAGCCATCCTCCCCATGAACCCCGGTAGTTGCCGGTATATCGCCAGGTAGTTACTGGAGTAGCCACATCCACAACTTCCACTATTTCTGAGATTCCCGGGTAGTACTTTTCAAGATGCCCCAGAATTTCCCCGGCCAAACGCTCCTTCTCCCGGTTATACTCGTCCCGATTTTCCCGATAAAGGTTGTGCCAGAACTCCCAATCGCTGTCGTACTCCGCCTGGATAACTGTTTTTCTGGGTGGAGCAAAGCGTGAACTATAGTTAAATATCCTTAACATGAGAGAAGAAACAGCGCGGTCGCCCTCCCATAAGGGTTCCTTAATTTCCAGCATCTGAAAAGGCTTTTCGTTCCTGAACTCTCGTCTCGCTCCGTAACTGACCATCACCAGGGGACGACATAAGGGCCAGTGTTCAAAACGCGACACAATTTCTTTATCAACATACTTGCCGTCCAGCATTTGGAATATTGTGCTGTGTCCGTCTGCTGCCGATATTATGTAATCAGCCCGGTATTCACTACCGTCTTTTAGCTGTACCCCTGCCGCGCGGTCATTCTCTACTATAATCTTATCCACGCTGGAATTGAAGGAAATACGCCCCCCCAGGGACAAATATCTCTGTTCAATCAGGCTCACAAACTCCTGGCACCCACCGCCCAGATAGGCCAGTTCCCGATTGGCAAGGAGAGCCAGCAACATCATAATAAACCATACCGGGGCTTCGGGGAAAAACAGCCTGTTCAATACTTGTCTTAACAGGGGGCTTTGAATATATTGCGATCCCCATTGTTCAATGGACTGATTATATGACCCGGTAAAGTACTTCATTACCTGTCGCATTTTCCATAAACTGATAAACCCGTCAAAAATCCCGGTTAATTCCGGCGGCTTGGACATCCCCACAGTGCTCAGGTCGATCCCCTGCATGGCTTGAACCCCATTAAGAATCTTTTTAATCCCTGGTTCATCTGGGGGTGCAATTTTAACCAGGTTTCGCCTGAGATTATCCAAATCCCCGTCTATTTCCAGGTGAAGATTGCTTCGTTCATCAATTAATACCCCGTAGTCTTCTATCTCTACCAGTTCACAAAGCGGCAGAATGCCTAGCTGGCAGAACATTTCATATAGCGCTGTTCCCGGTTTATATCCCATAATGAAGTGAATGCCGCCGTCAATCAAGTAGTCCTTTCTCCTCCAGGCAGCAGCGACTCCTCCCGGCTTGCTGTGATGCTCCAGGATAGTGCTGTCATACCCGTTCATTTGTGCATAACAACCGGCTGCAAGTCCTGCCAGGCCGGCACCGATAATAATGCCTGCTTTTTTCCCCATTACAACCCTCCGCATTCCTGTACCGGACTCTAAAGCTTCTTTGCTTTGCGGGCAATAATTCCATATGTTTCCGAATTCTCGGTAAGAGGCTCACCTTTTAAATTATTGTAAATATTTTCAACTTTAAAATGATGATCGTTAAGTAATTTCTGAATTTCCGCCATTTCAAACAGCCGGTGATAGAGTCTGATGATTTTAATTGAGCCGTCTTCAGCGATAATCGTATATTGTATTCCCTCTGTTCTGGGTTTTTCATATATAAAAGTGTTCATTATTTCAACATAGGGGTCAGGACTCCAAAAACCGCTCTCCCATATAGAAATGCTAGTTGATTCAGAAGATTCCCGGTTTACCGTAACTACATCAAATATAAATACTCCGTTGCTTTTTAGGGAGCGGTGAATTTTGTCCAGCAGCCGGTTTTGTTCCGTGCTGTTCAGCGCACAGAAATCATAAAAAATGAGCGTGGCTATATCAAAGGACTCCGCATAATCAATATCGAGATAGTTCATTCTGGTAAAATAAATATTTTCATGCCCGGTTTTAATATATCGGTTGGCATATAATCGATTGATCGCTGGGAAAGATCAATACCTTTAACCTTTGCTCCCGTTTCCGCAAATTTCTTAACATAAAGTCCGGGCCCGCAGCCCAGGTCAAGTACGGCTTTCTCTTCATCCATACCCGTCCAATTGATTATGAAACTGGTTTCAGCCGCAATCGTCTCTTCAGTTTTACTGGCCGATTCTACTTCAGGGTCTAAATGCAGTTTCAGCATTTGCCCGGATATATAATCGTCATCCCAAAATTTACCCGTATTGGATATTGGATAGGAATTTGCTTTTTCCAGATCAGTATAGCACAAAGTTGAAAACAATG
>CAZLYH010000018.1:0-27978 GCA_964563775.1 uncultured Syntrophomonadaceae bacterium
CCACTTGCATATCATGCAAGAAAAGGCTGGAGGGTGAACTATGGGACTGAGCAAGACTTATGAAAACGTTGGCCGGGCCCGGTTTTCCTGCATGAAAAGCCGGGCTCGCGCGCGGGTACAATCGTTTGCTTCCGCCCATCATTACCAAATTGCCAAATGGGAGGTCCCCGACGGGGACCATGGCCGCTGCCATGTGGTGCTCAGAAGTGTTAATGGGAAAAAGCCCGATCTGGACTTTGTGGTCCAGTTCAACCGTAACGGGGAGCGTTTAAAAATCGAGGTTATACGCATGCCCGCCTTTATTTCCAGCTCCCGCGCTATCAAGCAGGTGGACCAGGTTTACCAAAGCTGCGGGTGACCCGGGCAGTGCTCTGCCCAGACCGTCAAATAATGATCTACATTACCTTGAGAAGCCCGCTCCATCAACCTGCTTAAGTACGTTGATGGAACGGGCTTTTGTAGTGGCTTGATTTTCTTTTCCCGCCTCGCAGCTGCTATTTCTTGATCATTTCCTGGTTGCGTTCCAGGGGTTGGCTGGTGTCCAGATGACCGGCCAGGGTTTCGATTTCTTTTCCTGCAATGAGGATTTGCACCTTTTTAATCTCGGGCAGTTCGGTGAGGCTGTTTACTATTGAATAGACGGTCATGCTTTCCCCCGAGCTGCCTCCCCAATGCTTGCTTTTCAGTTCGTTGGAGAAGTCCGCATAAGCGATGCCATCTTTAATGTTAACTCCTAGCAGGCGGGCTTCTGGTGGTATGGTCTTTTGCATGTCTTTATTTTCCGGACCGGCAATGAGGCCGCTTAAAACAGCTGCGGCCAGCTTCTCGGGGTTGACCGGTTTCTCTACTTTCACGACCCGGTCCTCCGGTGTCAAGGACATGGCCTGATTATCGGAAAAGTAGAGGGTTACTGTCTCACTGCTCTTATCTGCGGGTGGGGGAGCGGAATTATCTTTCTTGCAACCACCCACGGCCGTAACGAGCAATAGCAGGGCCAGGGCCATGACCACCAGGCGAAGACTGCTGTTTTTCATTTCCGTATCCTCCCTTGTATTTTGCTATGCCTTCATTATAACGGAATCGTTGTTACTGCGGGTATAAAACGTGTAAAGCGGTAAATAATTCCTGGTAAAGCCCAGGAAAAGAGGAGACATTTAATGTTGCTTCCATTCCCCGTTTATATGCAAGGAAAAGTCCCGGGGCGGCGTAAAAGAGGCAAAACCAGTCTCTACCTGCCCGACCGCAGTAAAGGAGGAGAAGATGCCGTGGAGGATCTGGTAAGGTTTTTGGCCAGTGATATCGTGCAACGGCTGAATGAATTGGAACAGGAAGTAGACTTTCAAAGGCTGTTGGCAGCAGAGGATGGCGGGATTCGCCAGGAGGCTATTCATCTTTATCAGCAGATCGAAAGCCTGCGCAGCCGTCTGGCTGACCTGTAGTCTTTATGAATCAGCCCCCCTGTCGACGCGAAAGCAGTATAATGGACAGGGGGGCACGAAATATGTTTGATTTTCTCGATGGGGCACGGTTCTGGGAGAACCTGGGGCTGTACAGTATGGAGTCGATCCAGCAGTTGGCCCGCAGGATGTACCTTAACGCGGGACTGGTATACCCTGATAGCAGTCGTTTCTGGGAAAAGGTTGTAAAATGTCGGGTTCCGGCTCTAGCCGGAGTACAGGAACCCTTTTGCCAGGAAAACCAGCACCTGGATTTGGATATTGTCGCTGCGTTCGGATCCCCTACTCCCGGTGCAGAACATTATCTGCTTCACCTGGCACCGGGCTGGAACAGCAACCGTAATCGCAGACCGGTCCTGCTGGTTCCCGGGGCGGGGTTGGACGCCACCTCTTTTACCGACCTTTTCGCCATGGGATATACGGGCCTGCAGCAGCAATTGGTGGCCTTGGGGTATCGGGTTTTTGCCGTTACTTTTTCGCACCTGCACGGGGACAATTTCTTGCAGGCCATACAGCTGGCTGATGCCATTGGGCGGGTGGGTGAAATGACCGGCTGCGAACAGGTTGATGTTATAGCCCACAGCAAAGGAGGTATGGCCGCCCGTATTTACCTTTCCGATTTTTGTTCTACCCCTTACCGTGGAGATGTACATCATTATGTGATGCTGGGAACCCCCAACCTGGGGCTGGATCTGTCATTTCGCAATCCACTGCTGAATTATCTTATTTATGCCAGCGGATCCAGCGGTGCCATGGCCTGGGATCGGGTATTAACCTTTGGGTTCATGGTAAATGTAAGTGAACGCTCCATCTACCGGGAAGGGTGTTTTCCGGGACAGAGCCAGATGCTTTATCGCTGGGATGAAATCCATCCCCTGGACCAGTTGCAGCAGGACTGGTATACCACCTATTACGGTGGTGAGGGAATGATCAGCCACTCCCGGGGCATTGAAAGGGCTCTGGCTAACGGGGGATATCTGGTGGAAAAACTCAACCGGCGTGGCCTGGATGCCGGGGTGCGTTTTTCGGTACTGGCCGGTAATAAACATTTCTTTACTGCCATACCGGGTGATCAAACCGGTCCCGGAGATGGGCTGGTATTCGTGGACAGTGTACTGGCTACGGAAGCCCTGGCTAAAAATGGGGCAGTGCTCGTTGAAAAGGCAGTTTTCCCGGTCAACCACATGGAGCTTCTCTACTCCCGCAGGGTGGCCCGCTGGGTGGATCGGCAATTAGGCAGCGATTAGCCGTTAAACGCGGTCCCGGGCAAGTTGACAGTCGGGAGCTGCTTTGATACTATCAGGATGTAATATAGATAAATAATGGAACGCGAAAGTGTGTCTAGGGTTCCGCATGCGGGGCATGGACTGGTCCAAGTGGCACAGGCGCCATCAGGCGCTACACCGTATAGGGATAAAAGCCCAGGCGGAGAGGTTTCGGTTAAGAACCTGCCCGCCCGGGCTTTTTCGTTTTGGTTGCAATATTGAGATAGGTGAAGGAGGGTGACTTAATGGCCACTGTAGGTATTATCATGGGCAGCGATTCCGATCTGGCCATAATGAAAGAGGCCGGGGACATCTTGGAGCAGTTTGCCGTTCCCTACGAGTACACCATCTGTTCAGCTCACCGTCTGCCGGCCCGAACTGCAGCCTATGCCAGCGAGGCTCAGGGGCGGGGACTGAAGATTATTATTGCTGGCGCCGGCGGTGCGGCACATTTACCGGGAGTCCTGGCCGCCTATACTCTGTTGCCGGTCATTGGAGTACCTGTCAAAACCAGCACTCTTTCCGGGGTGGACTCCCTTTATTCCATCGTGCAGATGCCCAAGGGAATCCCGGTGGCTACGGTGGCCATAAATGGTGCTGCCAATGCGGCCCTGCTGGCGGTGGAAATCCTGGCCCTGAATGATGCCGGGCTGAGGGAGCGGCTTCAGGTTTACCGGGAGAATATGGCCGTAGAGGTGACCGCTAAAGACCAGAGGCTGAAAGAGGTCGGGGCGGACATCTACCTGCAGGAAAAGGAGGGCAAATAGGATGATTTCCAGGTATACCCTGCCGGAGATGGGCCTGGTCTGGTCAGAAGAGAGCAAACTGAATAACTGGCTAAAAATTGAGATAGCTGCCTGTGAAGCCTGGATGGAACTGGGGAAAATCCCCCCGCAGTCAGTAGCGGAAATCAAGCAAAGAGCGGGCTTTGATATTAAGCGGGTACAGGAAATCGAGGCCGAGGTTCATCACGATGTGATTGCCTTTCTTACCAATGTTAACGAACAGGTGGGTGAAGCCTCCCGCTACATTCACCTGGGCATGACCTCCTCGGATATTCTGGATACCGGGCTGGCTCTGCAGATGCGGGATGCCGCCGGTATCATCCTGGACAAGCTGCACAGACTGAAACAAGCAGTGCGGGAAAAGGCCCTGCGCTATAAATATGCCCTTAATATTGGCCGCAGCCACGGGGTGCATGCCGAACCCAGTACTTTTGGCCTGAAAATGGCCCTGTGGTACGAAGAGATTAAGCGCAATGAGCAGCGCCTGGAGGAAGCCCGGGAGATGATTTCCTATGGGGCCATTTCTGGAGCGGTGGGGAATTTTGCCCACCTGGACCCGCGGGTAGAGGAGTATGTCTGCCGGAGTCTGGGGCTCAAGCCCGATCCGGTTTCCACCCAGGTTATCCAACGCGACCGTCACGCTCAGTTTATGACTACCCTGGCAGTGGTGGCCAGCTCTCTGGAGAAGATGGCCACCGAGGTACGCAATCTGCAGCGTACCGAAATCCTGGAGGTGGAGGAACCTTTTCGCCGTGGGCAGAAGGGCTCATCGGCTATGCCCCACAAGCGCAACCCTATGATGAGCGAGCGGGTAGCGGGCCTGGCGCGGGTAGTGCGCGCCAATGCTCTGGCGGCACTGGAAAACGTGGCTCTCTGGCATGAAAGGGATCTCACCCACTCCTCGGTGGAACGGGTGATTATTCCCGATAGCTGTATCCTGGTGGACTACATGCTGGAGAAGTTTACCGGGGTGGTATCCGGATTGGTGGTGTATGAAGATCACATGCAAAACAATATCTTCCGCACCCGGGGACTGATTTTCTCTCAGGAACTCATGCTGGCTCTGGTAGGAAAAGGACTTTCTCGTGAGGAGGCTTATCGCCTGGTGCAGCGCAATGCCATGCATAGCTGGGAGGCAGAACAGGACTTTTATGAACTGGTCCGCAATGACCCGGATATTATGGCTTTTTTGACGGAAGAGGATCTGAAACAGGTTTTTAGTATGGACATTTACACTGCCAATGTAGATTTCATCTTCCGCCGCTGTGGGTTGGATTAGCGAGGGGGGACAGGGATGAAAAGAGGCGCATTGCTCTATGAGGGCAAGGCCAAGCAGGTCTATGCCACTGACCAGGATGGGCTGATATTGATGCTTTACAAGGACGATGCTACCGCCTTTGATGGGGCCAAGCATGCCCTTATCGAGAGTAAAGGGATCATAAACAACCGTATTTCCGGCTTGCTTTTTCGCCTGCTGGAGAAAAACGGGATTGCCACTCACCTGGTGAAACAGGTGGATGAGCGTCAGGCATTAGTGAAGAAACTGGACATGATCCCCGTGGAAGTGGTGGTGCGCAACCGTATGGCCGGAAGTCTGGCCAAACGCCTGGGCCGGGAGGAAGGAGAAGTATTATCTGCTCCTATTGTTGAGCTTTACTATAAGGATGATGCCCTGCATGACCCCATGATTAATGAATACCACGCCCAGGTGCTGGGCTGGGCCAGCGGTGAGGAGCTGGCGGTCATGGACTCCCTGGCCCTGAAGATTAATGAAATTTTGCGTAATTTTTTTGCCAGCATTGGCATTATCCTGGTGGATTTCAAGCTGGAGTTCGGCCGCTGGGGCGGGCAAATTCTGCTGGGAGATGAAATTACTCCCGATGGGTGCCGCCTGTGGGATCAAGAGAGTCTTGAGAAGCTGGACAAGGATCGCTTCCGCCGTGACCTGGGCCAGGAGGCCGAGGCCTACCGGGAAGTAGTGAAGAGGATTGAAAGTGTACTTGGTCAGGGCGGATAGAAATGTTTCCTCTAAAGGCAAAGAGGGCAAGGAGGAGTACCAGTGCTAAAGGCTAATGTCTATGTCACCCTCAAAGCGGGGGTTTTGGATCCCCAGGGAGAGGCGGTCAAAAAGTCCCTGCATGTTCTGGGCTATGCAGCCGTGGAGGAGGTGCGCATCGGCAAGTTTATTGAGGTGTGGCTTAATGAGGCCGATAGCGAAACGGTCGCGGCGCAGCTTAAGGAAATGAGTGATAAATTACTGGCCAACCCGGTCATTGAGGATTTCCGGGTGGAACTGGTGGGAGTTGAAAGGCCGTGAAATTTGGTATCCTGGTTTTTCCCGGTTCCAATTGTGATGCTGACTGCTATTACGCATTAAAGGATGTTATCGGCCGCGATGTGGAATACATCTGGCATAAAGAGACGGCTGTAACCGGTTTTGATGCCCTGGTACTGCCGGGAGGTTTTTCCTACGGGGATTATCTGCGTACCGGTTCCATCGCCCGTTTTGCGCCGGTGATGCCGGCGGTTGTGGATTTCGCCCGACAGGGAGGTCTGGTGCTGGGCATCTGCAATGGTTTTCAGATTCTTCTGGAATCCGGCCTGCTGCCGGGAGCCATGCTGCGCAACCGCAGTCTGCGCTTTATATGTGACACCGTCCCCCTTAAGGTGGAGCAGAGGAATACCCCCTTCACCAACCAGTTTGCGTCTGGTGAAATCATTAAGCTGCCAATTGCCCATGGGGAGGGCAACTACTTCTGCGACCCGGCCACTCTGGAAGAATTAAGGCGAGAGAACAGAATCCTCTTCTCGTACAGCAGTGCGGACGGGGAGGTCTGTGAGGCTTTTAACCCCAACGGTTCGGTGGCCAATATCGCCGGGATAATGAACCGTCAGGGCAATGTCCTGGGCATGATGCCCCATCCGGAGCGTTGGGTGGAATCCATTCTGGGCGGGGAAGATGGCTTAAGGGTTTTTGCTTCCATGGTTAATTGGCTGGAAAGGCAGGGAGTACCGGCGTGAGAGAATTGACCTATCATGAAATGGGATTGCTGGATGAGGAATACCAGCAGATAAAGGCGTTCCTGGGCCGGGAACCCAACTATTTGGAAGTGGGCATGTTTGCCGTAATGTGGTCGGAACATTGTGGTTACAAAAACTCCCGCCCCCTGTTAAAAGATTTCCCAACCCGGGGAGCGCAGGTCATCCAGGGACCGGGAGAAAATGCCGGGGTGGTCGACATTGGCGATGGCCTGGCCCTGGTCTTTAAAATAGAGAGTCACAATCACCCTTCCGCCATTGAACCCTACCAGGGCGCGGCCACCGGGGTAGGGGGAATCGTACGCGACATCTTTACCATGGGTGCCCGTCCGATTGCCCTGCTTAATTCGCTGCGTTTTGGCGAACTGGACGATCCGCAGGTGCGGGAACTCTTCGCCGGGGTGGTGGCGGGTATTGCCGGTTATGGCAACTGTCTGGGTATTCCTACCGTGGGCGGGGAGGTGTCTTTTCACCCTTGTTATAAAGGCAACCCTTTGGTAAACGCCATGTGTGTGGGGTTGGTTGAGCAGAAGGACATTGCCCTGGCGGTGGCCAATGAGGTGGGCAGCCCCATTATGATCGTGGGCGCCAAAACGGGCCGGGACGGCATTCACGGTGCTACTTTCGCGTCCGAGGAGCTTTCAGAAGCCTCCCGGGGAAAACGCCCGGCCGTGCAGGTGGGAGATCCCTTTATGGAGAAGCTGCTGATAGAGGCCTGCCTGGAACTTGTCCAAGAGGATCTGGTGGAAGGAATGCAGGATCTGGGAGCGGCAGGATTGACCAGTTCCATTGCCGAAATTGTAAGCAAGAAAGATCGCGGGGCAAAGGTGGATGTGGCTCTGGTGCCGCGCCGGGAAGAGGGAATGAGGCCTTACGAGGTCATGTTGTCCGAATCCCAGGAACGCATGCTCATCGTTCCCCGGGCAGGCTGTGAAGACAGAATAGCTGGGATATTCGATAAATGGGGTCTGGACGCTGTGGTTATCGGCCAGGTAACCGGCGATGGCAGATTGCGGGTCTACGAGGGGAAAACCCTGGCCGGCGATGTGCCGGTACAGGCACTGACCGGGGGGTGCCCCATCTATGTACGACGGGGCCAGGAGCCTCCCTACTATCAGCAGGCGCGCGGCTTTGATCCAGCTGCTTTGCCGGAGGCAGAGCTAAAAGCTGCTCTTCAGAAATTACTGGCCTCGCCCGGTATTGCCAGTAAGCACTGGGTTTATTCCCAGTATGATTACCAGGTGATGACCAATACCTGCCTGGCTCCGGGAAAAGGCGATGCCGCTGTCTTGCGCATCCGCGGAACGCAAAAGGGGGTTGCCTTTAGTACCGACTGCAACAGCCGCATGGTATATCTGGATCCATTTCGGGGGGGAATGCTGGCGGTCTGTGAGGCGGCCCGCAACCTGGCTTGTGTAGGTGCCCGACCGCTGGCTCTTACCAATTGCTTGAATTTCGGTAATCCGGAAAAAGGTCATATTTACTGGCAGATGGAAAATGCTATAAAAGGTATGGCAGCTGCGGCGCGGGAATTGAACACCCCGGTGGTTAGCGGCAATGTCAGCCTTTATAATGAAACTGCCGCCGGTGCCATCTTCCCTACCCCGGTGGTAGGTATGGTGGGCCTGGTGGATAATATTAATTATTGTTGTGACCTGGCCTTTAAGGAAGCCGGTGACCTGCTTTTGTTGCTGGGGGGCTTCAGCGACCAGCTGGGTGGGTCAGAGTACCTGTATATTTTACACGGCCTGGAGAAAGGTGAAGTTCCGGAACCGGATCTGGAAGCGGAGCGGCGCTTGATAGATCTGGTATTGGAACTTATTTCTGCCGGGCTTTTGAGGTCTTGCCACGATATTGCCGACGGGGGGTTGGCAGTAACCCTGGCCGAATGTGCCATTGCTGGTCAGCTGGGGTTTGAGGTGGAGTTGCCCACTGCTGGCGGCAGACCGGACGCTATACTTTTCTCTGAGGCTGCAGGTCGGGTGGTGGTAAGTACCCGAGCGCAAGACCTGGATAAAGTTCGTTCACGAGCCATTCGCCGGGGGGTGGATGTGCAGATTCTGGGACAGGTTCAAGACGGAAACCTGGTGATTCGCCGGGGGGCAAAAGAGCTAATGATCATGGCGCTGCAAGAAGCGACCAAACTCTGGGAGGGAGCCATCACATGTTTAATGAAGTAGAGGATAAGTTCCGAGATGAGTGCGGGGTTTTCGGCATCTACATGAACAACCCCGCCGGTGACACCGAAGCGGCCCGCAACACCTTTTATGGGCTGTACGCTTTACAGCACCGTGGTCAGGAAAGTGCCGGGATTGCCGTTTCCGACGGCAAGGCTATAGAGCTGCACAAGGGCATGGGACTGGTAACCGTAGTCATTAACACCGATCATATAAGCAAACTCAAGGGACACCTGGCCATCGGCCACGTACGCTATTCCACCACCGGTGAGAGCTCGGCGGTCAACGCCCAGCCACTGGTATTTCACTCCCTGAAGGGAATGGTGGCTCTGGCCCATAACGGCAATTTGGTAAACGGCCGGGAATTGCGCCAACAGTTATACGGCTACGGCTCAGTCTTTCAGACTACCAGTGATACCGAGGTGGTGGCCAACCTGCTGGCTCGTTACTCCCAGGATAAACTGGAAGATGCTCTGGCCAAGTGCCTCATTGATATGAAAGGAGCCTTCGCTTTAATAATCATGACCGAGGACCGTCTGGTAGGGGTACGGGATCCCATGGGGATTCGCCCGCTCTGCCTGGGCATGGTGGATGGAAATTACGTGCTGGCTTCAGAGTCGGCCGCCCTGGACACCATTGGCGCGGAATTGATTCGCGATGTGGAGCCGGGAGAAATCGTAGTCATTGACCAGAATGGCTTGCACTCACTGCCGGTTATACGTGCCCCCAAACGGGCGCATTGCATCTTTGAATATATATACTTTGCCCGACCGGACAGCATTATTGACGGAATAAATGTATATCAGGCGCGGCGGCAAATGGGGCGGCAACTGGCCCGGGAGACTCGTCACATCCAGGCCGACATGGTGGTTCCCGTACCCGACTCGGGTACGCCTTCGGCACTGGGCTATGCGGATGAGTCCGGGCTGCCTTTTGAGGAAGGCCTGATGAAAAACCGCTATGTGGGACGTACTTTTATCCAGCCCTCGCAGCAGATGAGGGAGCTGGGGGTACGTCTGAAGCTCAACCCTATCGATCGGGTGGTCAAGGACAAACGGGTGGTTATGGTAGATGATTCTATCGTTCGGGGTACTACCAGCCGGCAGATCGTCCAGGCTTTGCGTCAGGCTGGGGCTCGCGAGGTACACATGGTGATTGCGTCTCCGCCCACCAAGTATCCCTGTTTTTATGGAATTGATACTTCCCGGCGGGAGGAGCTTATCGCCAACACCAAAGACGTGCAGGAAATCGCTGCGTTTATTGGCGCTGACAGCCTGCACTATCTGAGCATGGAAGGTATGCTGGCAGCCTTGAATGGAAATGAGCCGGTTTTCTGTGCGGCCTGCTTTAGTGGCCAGTATCCTGTGAAAATCGAGATACCGGAGGTTTGAAATGGGCGACAACAATGGTTTAACGTACAAGTCGGCCGGAGTGGATATCGATGCCGCCAACCAATCTGTGGAAATGATCAAGAAATGGGTAGAGCGAACCCGCCGGCCGGAAGTGCTGGCGGGTATCGGCTCCTTTGGCGGCTTTTTTGCCCTGGATACCAACCGCTACCGGGAGCCCATCCTGGTTTCCGGAACCGATGGGGTAGGCACCAAGCTGCGCATTGCCCAGCAAATGGGTATACATGACAGTGTGGGTATTGACCTGGTGGCCATGTGTGTCAATGACATCCTGGTGCACGGGGCCGAGCCCCTGTTTTTCCTGGATTACATTGCGGTGGGCAAGCTTCAGCCGGAAGTGGTGGAAGCACTGGTTAAAGGGGTGAGCCTGGGATGCCAGCAGGCGGGCTGTGCCCTTATCGGGGGGGAAACCGCCGAAATGCCTGGTTTCTACGCTGTGGATGATTATGACCTGGCGGGATTTGCCGTAGGGGCGGTGGAGCGCTCCCGCCTTATCAACGGCGCGGCCATAGCCGATGGTGACCTCGTTATTGCTCTGCCCTCCAGCGGGGTTCATTCCAACGGCTATTCCCTGGTACGCCGGGTGCTGTTGGAAGAAAAGGGCTGGCAACTGGACCGGCAGGTGGAGGAACTGGGCAAGACTCTTGGGGAAGAGCTGCTTACCCCTACTCGCATCTATGTCAAAACCATTCTGGAAATATTGCCGCAGGTGGATATTCGCGGGATGGCACATATCACCGGTGGGGGCATAGTGGAAAATCTACAGCGCATCCTGCCCGGAGATCTGGGGGCAGAAATAGATTTTGGTTTGCTTCCGGTTTTGCCGATTTTCCAGCTTATCCAGGCGGAGGGCCGGGTGAGCCGGGAAGAAATGCTGCGCACCTTTAATATGGGGGTAGGATTTGCCCTGGTTACTTCACCACAGCAAAGTGATAACACTTTAAAGTGCTTGCACGCTAAAGGAGAAAAGCCTATAGTGATAGGTAGGGTGCGTGCGGGCCTGAAAAAGGTCGTGATGCGATGAAACAGTTCATACCACCGGGGCGGCTGCGTCTGGGCGTGCTGGCCTCCGGGCGAGGGAGCAATTTCGACGCTATCTACGCTGCCACCCGCCGAGGTGACCTGGATGCTGAGGTCAGGGTGCTGGTGAGTGACCGCCGCGATGCGGCTGTACTGACCAAGGCAGATGAGAGAGGCATTCCCGCGATTCACTTGGATCCGGGCCGCTTTTCCCATAGGGAGGATTATGAAAGACGTCTGGTAGAAGTGCTGCAGGAATATGATGTGAACCTGGTGGTCCTGGCTGGGTATATGCGCCTGGTGGGGCCAACCATCCTGGAGTCCTTCCCCAACCGGGTAGTAAACATTCACCCGGCCCTCTTGCCGGCTTTTACGGGGCTAAACGCGCAGCGGCAGGCGGTGGAGTATGGGGTGCGCTTCAGCGGATGTACCGTCCATATAGTGGATCATGGCATGGACACCGGTCCCATTATCATGCAGGCCGTTGTTCCTGTGGAACAGGAGGATGACGAGGATACCCTGGCCTTGCGGATCCTGGCCCAGGAACATGAAATCTACTGGCGCTCCTTGCAGCTTCTGGCGGAAGGTCGGCTTTGGCTGCAAGGTCGCAAGGTTTACATACGACCGTTATTACCTACTCAAGGAGGCCATAAGGATGAAACGAGCACTAATTAGCGTATCCAATAAGGAAGGCATTATCGACTTTGCCCGCGGCCTGGAAAAACTGGGCTATGAGATTATTTCCACCGGGGGCACCTTCAAGGCCCTGCAGGAAGCCGGTATCAAGGTAACCCGGGTCGCGGATGTGACCGGCTTCCCGGAAATACTTGATGGCCGGGTTAAAACCCTGCACCCCCGCATTCATGGGGGGATTCTGGCAATGAGAACCCCGCAACATCTGCAGCAGCTGGCCGAGCATAACATAGATACCATAGACCTGGTAGCGGTTAATCTGTATCCCTTCCGGGAAACCGTCAGCAAACCCGGGGTCAGCCTGGAAGAGGCCATTGAAAACATCGATATTGGCGGTCCTTCCATGGTGCGTTCGGCGGCCAAGAATCACCGGGATGTGATCGTGGTGGTCAATCCGGGCAGATATGCACACATTCTGGCGGCCCTGGAAGAACAGGGTGATATAGATCAGGACATGCGTATGGACCTGGCCCTGGAGGCCTTCAGCCATACGGCTGCTTATGACTCCATGATCAGTGCCTATCTGGCCGGAGTTCGTGAGCAAACATTTCCCGGACTATATGTGCTGGCCGGGGAGAAGGTCTATGACCTGCGCTACGGGGAGAATCCTCACCAGTCGGCCAGCTTCTATCGCACCATGACCCCGGGTCTGGGCTTGCCCGACGCCCGGCAGCTGAATGGCAAGGAACTATCCTATAACAATATCGTGGACACCGAGGCGGCCTGGGCTCTAATTCAGGAATTCGCACCGCCCGCCTGCACCATTATTAAACATACCAACCCCTGTGGTACAGCTGTGGCTGATAATTTGGAAGAAGCCTGGCAGCGGGCTTTTGCCGGCGATCCAGTCTCCGCTTTTGGCGGGATTATTGCCTTTAATCGCAAGGTGGACGCCGCCACCGCCCGCCGGGTAGCCGAACCCTTTATGGAAGTGGTGATTGCTCCCGATTACGAAGCCGAGGCTCTGCAAATTCTCCAGGGGAAGAAGAACCTGCGGGTACTGCAGCTGGCTCTGGCCCAAGGAGACTCTTTACAGGTTAGAACCGTTGCCGGAGGTTTTGTAGTCCAGGAAACCGACCATTACCAGCTGGATTTTAGCAGCCTGCCAGTGGCTACCGAACTGGCTCCGACTCCCGAACAGCTTAAAGAGCTGGAGTTTGCCTGGAAGGTAGTCAAGCATGTCAAATCCAATGCTATCGTGGTAGCCAACCAGGGAATGACCCTGGGAGTAGGCGCCGGACAGATGAACCGGGTAGGAGCAGCGCGAATTGCTCTGGAGCAGGCGGGAGAAAAGTGCCGGGGAGCGGTGCTGGCTTCTGACGCCTTCTTCCCCTTTGGCGATACCGTGGAGGAGGCAGCTCGCTACGGCATCAAGGCTATTGTTCAGCCGGGAGGCTCCATTCGCGACGACGAAAGCATTGCCGCCTGCAACCGTCTGGGAATTGCCATGGTCTTCACCGGGGTGCGCCACTTCAAACACGGGTAGGCGCGTAAGTAAACGTGATTCTACTGCGAAATCCTGTTGGGGTGCATAATTATGCAGGAGCCTTTCAGACGGAATATTTATGCATCCAAACCCTTCGTGGATTATCGCATGGCTTTTGGTAGGAATTTTGAAGGAGGATGTCATGGGGAAGAGAGTGCTGGTAATCGGCCAGGGGGGGCGGGAACATGCCCTGGTATGGAAATTGGCCCAGAGCCCTTCCGTAGCAAAGATCTACGCTGCGCCCGGCAACCCGGGGATAGCCCGGCTGGCCGAGTGTGTGGATATTTCCGTAAATGATATTGACCAGCTCCTGCAGTTGGCCCGTGATCGGGAAATCGACCTTACGGTAGTGGGGCCGGAAGCCCCCTTGATGGAAGGGATCGTGGATCGCTTTAACCGGGAGGGACTCCTTATTTTTGGGCCAACCGCCGCAGCTGCCCGTATAGAAGGCAGTAAAATATTTACTAAAGAACTGCTGCAAAAGTACCACATTCCCACTGCCTCCTTCCGGGTATGCGAGAATATGGACCAGGCCCGCGCATACATTCGGGCTTGTGCGGACAAAGGGCTGTCGGTGGTGGTCAAGGCCGATGGACTGGCCGCCGGCAAGGGCGTGGTGGTGGCCAGAAACCAGGAGGAAGCCCTGCAGGCGGTGCATGACATGCTGGAGGCGGGAACCTTTGGCGAGGCCGGTCGCAAAGTGGTGGTAGAGGAATGTTTGCAGGGCGAGGAGGTTAGCCTCTTTGTTTTAGCCGATGGAAGACATCACCTTTCGCTGTGCTCCGCCCAGGACCACAAGCGGATTTTTGATAATGATGAGGGCCCCAATACCGGGGGCATGGGAGCTTATACCTACCCGACCGTCTACACGCCCGAACTGCACCGGCAGGTAGAAGATACCATAATTAAACCGGTACTTAGAGCCATGGAAGCAGAGGGATATCCTTACCAGGGGGTTCTCTATGCCGGGCTGATGATAACCACCCGGGGGCCCATGGTTCTGGAATTTAATGCTCGCTTTGGTGATCCGGAAGCGCAGGTGGTCCTGCCCATGATAAAAGGAGACCTGGTTCCCTTGCTGGAAGGAGCGGCGCGGGGCAGTCTGGACCAATTGGCGGTGGAAATGGAACCAGGAACCTGTGTAGGCGTGGTGCTGGCTTCGGGAGGATACCCGGGAGGTTTTGAAAAAGGCAAGGTTATCAGTGGTTTGGACCGATTGGATGAGGACACCCTGGTTTTTCACGCCGGAACCCGTGAGGAAAATGGCACCCTGCTAACCAATGGGGGAAGGGTTCTCACCGTAGTCGGCCGCGGGAATACCATTGGCCAGGCCCTGGACCGGGTTTACCGCGAGGTGGAAAAGATTCATTTTGATAAGATGCACTTTCGCCGGGATATTGGCTTTAGGGCCTTGGAGGGGGAGAATCGGTAATGAATGGCCTGCGTTCCCCGGTGGTGCGTCTTCTAATATTGGTAGCCCTAATCGTCATGATTTTTAGCATGCCCGCCCGGGAGTTCCTTAAAGTAACTTTCATAATGGGGATTCCTGCGATAATCCTGCTGGGCTTGATGAGTAAAAGGCCACGCTGGTCACCCGTTTGGATTATTTCTTGCGTGCTGCTTTTGGGAGTAGTGGGGGCCTATGCCTATCTTTTGACTGGGCTGCCCGATCGCATCGAGACCCGGAGGATCATCAGCGAAGGCGGGGCTCTGGTGGCAGAAGGGAAATATGACCAGGCCATTGCCGAGTACCGCAAACTTGAAAAACTGGGCAAAGAGGAAGCCATGCAGGAACGGATCAACACTGCCCGGCAGGAAAAGCTCGCGGCAGAAAAACTCAACCAGGCCCAGGATCTTCTGCGCAGAGGAGAGCGCGATGAGGCGATAAAGGTTCTGGATAGTATTCCCGGCAACACCCGGGCAGGGCGGCAGGCGGAGAAATTACGGTCGAGTTGGCAATAGTAACGGGGAGGGAAGGTATTTTGGTAACCCTGGAAACGGTAAAAAATAATCCGGTGGTACAGCAGTTTATGTGTATTGGCAACGAATACATAGGTAATATCGGCGCCATTGAACATAACATTCACCATGCCGAACTGGTTTCCAGTCTGAGCAGGGATATTCTCCTCGGCCTGGGTTACAGCGAGAGGGAAGGGGAACTGGCAGCCATCGCTGGTTATCTTCACGATATCGGCAATCTGGTCAACCGTTACGGCCATGGTATGTCGGGGGCTATCATGGCATTTAACGTCTTACTGGCCATGGACATGGATCATGACGAGATTGCGGTCATAATGGGAGCCATTGGCAACCATGAGGAGCATGCCCAGGGACATAGTGTCAACAATGTGGCTGCTGCGGTTATACTGGCTGACAAGTCCGATGTGCATCGCTCCCGGGTAAGGAAACGGGATTTTGCTACTTTTACCCCTCGAGACCGGGTAAACTATGCGGTAACTGAATCCCAACTGCTGGTGGATAATGAGCAGCGGCTCATCACCATGCAACTGGAGATCGACACTTCCGTAACCTCCGTAATGGAGTTTTTCGAAATTTTCCTGACCAAGATGCTGATGGCCCGGCGTGCGGCCGAGTACCTGGGCTGTGAGTTTGAACTGGTGATAAATAACAACCGGCTGTTGTAACCCGCGGTACGGATGGCGTCTGCCGGGGTGCCAGTGTAAAGACCGGAGGAGATTGGTTTGACTTACTCGCCCAACTGGAAAGACAAAAATACTGATTTGCTGGTCCGGGCCTTGCTGCAGTTGCAGGATGAAGAAGACGCTTACCGCTTGCTGGATGATCTCTGTACTATCAGTGAGATCAAGGCTATGGCCCAGCGTATCGAAGTGGCCAGCCTGCTGGCCCGGGATGTTACTTATAATACGATTGCCAGCCAGACCGGGGCCAGTACGGCAACCATTAGCCGGGTGAAACGCTGTCTTTACTATGGGGCGGATGGCTATCGCCGGGTACTGGCTGGAATGAATGGGGAGACAGATCATGTGGAATAGAGAAATACCCCGGGGGCTAAGAGATCTGCTCCCGGAGGAAGTCAAGATCAAGCGCAACATTGAACATAAAGCGGCCCGGCTTTTTCGCAGCTATGGCTATGAAGAGGTGATTACCCCTACCTTCGAGTTTATGGAGGTGGTAGAAGCCGGGGCGGGCGGCAACATTCGCAAGGACCTGTTTCTTTTTATGGATCGGGAAGGAGGCATCCTCTCCCTGCGCCCGGAGATGACGGTCTCCATTGCCCGCCTGGCTGCCACCCATTATCGGGAGGCAGCGCTTCCCTGCCGTTTTTTCTACCTGGCCAACGTGTTTCGTCACGTGCAGCCGCATTTGGCTCAATACCGGGAATTCTGGCAGGTGGGAATTGAACTGTTGGGGGCCTCCGGCGCCGAGGCGGATGCCGAGGTTATCAGTATTGCCGTCAAGACCCTGCAGGCTATTGGTCTTAAGGATTTTCGCTTGAGTCTGAACCAGATCGGGATCTTTAACGGCCTTCTGGAAGGGAGCGGCATGAACCCGGAGGAGCGGCAAACCATTCGCGCCCTGATTGAGAAAAAGGATCTGGTGGCCCTGGCCAGCGTGCTGGAAGGGCTGGATATTGATGAAGGCTTGAAGGAGACCATCGCTTCGTTGCCGGTGTTGCATGGCGGTCTGGAGGTACTAAAGCGCATTCCCTACGTGGAGAAAAACGCTGCCGCCTCAGCCGCGGTCGGGGAGTTGCTGCGGATTTACGAAGCCCTGCAGGTTTACGGCGTTGGCCAGCATATCGTCGTCGATATGGGGGTTTTGCGCGGCCTGGATTACTATACCGGAATGGTCTTCGAGGGCTACTCCCCTGCACTAGGCTATGGCTTGCTGGGCGGGGGGCGCTATGATAATCTGGTGGGTAAATTTGGGCACCAGATGCCCGCCACCGGTTTTGCCCTGGGATTGGACCGTCTGGCCCTGGTACTGCAAGCTAAAGAGGAGGAGCCCCGCTGCTGCCTGCTGGGCGGAGGAGATCTGGCCCGCCGGGTGGCCCGTGCCGATGAACTGCGTTCAGAAGGGTATCTGGTGGAGATGGATGTTCAGGGCCTGAGCCGGGAAGAACTGCAGGAACGGGCCGGTCAAAAGCCGGGCTGTCAGGTGGTTTATCTGGACATAGACACGAAGGGGAACGATAGACACGGATGACACGGATTTGGATGGATGTACACGGATTTTCTGTTTGGTTGGTTTTATAAAGGCCAGGCAGTATTGTTTCACAAGTTAGCCTTCCGGGGTTTTCAGCGTCGGTCAGCATTGATCAGCGTCACAAAATCCCCATAAGCCTTCTAAGAGTGGAGGAAATTCGTATGCAGGAGAATTATTTGACCATAGCCCTTTCCAAAGGAACCTTGTTCAAGCCGACCCTGGAGCTGCTGGGGAAGGTGGGGCTGCCGGTGCAGGGGATGGATGCCGACAGCCGTAATATGGTTTTTTCCTACCCGGAGGAGGGCATCAAATATATCATGTGCCGTCCTACCGATGTACCCACTTATGTTGAACAGGGTGCTGCTGATCTGGGTGTGGTCGGAAAAGATGTCATTGTTGAACAAAAAAAAGACGTCTTTGAAATGGTTGACTTGCAGTACGGCTATTGCCGTTTTGTGGTGGCCGTGCCTGCCGCCATGAAGGATTTACACCTGCGGGACCTTAATTACCGACGGGTGGCTACAAAATTCCCGGTGGTGGCGGAAAGCTTTTTCCGTAGCCAGGGCCTGCAGGTGGAGATTATCAAGCTGCACGGTAATGTGGAACTGGCTCCCTTGATGGGAATTGCCGATATGATTGTAGACATTGTCTCCACCGGGCGAACCCTGAAGGAAAACAACCTGGTGGAACTGGTCAAGATAATGGATTCAACCACGCGGTTGATAAGCAACCGGGTAAGTTATCGTACCCGGCATGAAGAAATCCAATCCCTGATTGAGAAAATGCAGCTTATCGCGAGGGGGGGTTAGACGGGTGAAGATACGTAAAATCAAAGGCATGGGCTCTGAACTGGATGCATTTCTGGCTTCGGCGGGTGCCAGTTTTCGGGATTATGAAGCCAGGGTGGCTAAGATTGGCCGACAAGTGGAACAAGGCGGCAACCAGGCCATCTTTGAGCTGACCCGCCGCTTTGACGGCGCCGAAATCAGCCTGGATAATTTCCGCGTCAGTGACAGTGAAATTGACGCTGCTTATGAACAGGTGGACGATGAATACATTTTTTCCCTTCAGTCCGCTATAGATAACATTGCCCTTTTTCATTCCCGACAGCTTAAGAATTCCTGGATGGAACCGGACGAAAAGGGTAATATTCTGGGGCAGCTCTTTCGTCCGCTGCGCCGGGTGGGAATCTATGTGCCCGGTGGAACTGCCGCCTATCCTTCTTCCGTACTTATGAATGCTATTCCCGCCCAGGTGGCCGGGGTGGAACAGATCGCCATGGTAAGCCCTCCGGACCGCAATGGCCGGATGAACCCTTACACCCTGGTAGCGGCTGCGGAACTGGATTTAACCGAAATATACAAAATGGGTGGAGCCCAGGCCATATTTGCTCTGGCCCGGGGAACTGAAACCATTGAGAAGGTTGACCTTATCAGTGGCCCGGGCAATATCTATGTGACGGTGGCCAAAAAAATGGTTTATGGTTACGTGGGCATCGATATGCTGGCTGGTCCCAGTGAGATTTTAATTGTTGCCGATGCCAAGGCTGACCCGGTTTACCTGGCCGCTGACCTGATGTCCCAGGCGGAACATGATGTACTGGCACGTAGTATTCTGGTTACGGATACACCTGGGTTGATAGAGCGGGTGGCAGAGGAGCTTGACAGACAGGTGGAAACCCTTTCCCGACGGGAAATCATCACCCAGTCGCTGCAGGATTTTGGTGCTCTTATTCTGGTAAACAATTTGCAGGAAGCTTGCACCGTTGCCAACCGCGTCGCTCCCGAGCACCTGGAACTGGTGGTAGAAAACCCCTTTGAGGTTATGAGCCAGATTCATAATGCCGGAGCCATTTTTATGGGCAGCCATACCCCGGAACCAGTAGGGGACTACTTCGCCGGTCCCAACCATATTTTACCCACCGGGGGCACAGCTCGTTTTTATTCCCCGGTAACAGTGGATACCTTTACCAAAGCGTCCAGCCTGATCTATTATTCCGCCCAGGGCTTACAAAGGGATGCCGATAATATTATCAAGCTGGCTGAGATAGAGGGCTTGACGGCCCATGCCAATTCAGTAAGGGTACGAAAGGAGAGATAGGGGATGACAAATGTTGCCCGCAGCGCGGAAGTACAGCGCAAGACGGAAGAAACCGAGGTTCTGGTTCGTATTGAACTGGACGGAACCGGCAATCGCCAGATTGATACCGAGATAGGTTTCCTGAGCCACATGCTGACCCTTTTTTCCGTACACAGCCTGTGCAACCTTACGGTTACAGCCCGGGGTGATGTCAAGGTTGATGACCACCACACCATTGAGGATATAGGGATTTGCCTGGGGGAGGCTTTAAAGGAAGCCCTTCAGGACAAACGGGGTCTGAACCGTTATGGTGAAGCCACGGTTCCCATGGATGAGGCCCTGGCCCGGGCAGTAGTGGATTTATCGGGACGCCCCTGTCTGGTATTTGCGGCCCCTCTGGAAAATCAACTGATCGGTAACATGTCCACCGAAAATGTTAAGGAGTTTTTCCGGGCAGTGGTGAATGCAGCCGGGATTACACTGCATATCGATGTTCTGCGTGGGGAAAACACCCACCATATTATTGAGGCCATTTTCAAGGCCTTTGCCCGTGCTTTAAAAACTGCTGTCAGCTTTGAACCTCGTATCGAAGGAGTCTGGTCTTCCAAAGGACTCCTCTAACGGAACCAGGGAATAAACTTGGCCGCTGTTGTCGGCCGGCGAATCGGGGTACGAAGACGGAGCGGCTTAACGGGGGACGAAAGTAAACGTTAATTAGCCCTAATTCAGTTTTAGTATCTTTTCATATACTTTTGCTAAGGGGAGAAATGCAGTGATTGCCATAATCGACTACGGGATGGGGAATCTGGCCAGCGTAAAGAATGCCCTGGCCAGCCTGGGGTTTGCCAGCCACGTTACCAGTGATCCCGATCAGGTCGTGCATGCTCCCAAAGTTATCCTCCCCGGTGTGGGCGCCTTTGCTGACTGCCTGGCAAATCTGCATACCAGAGGCATGGATCAGGCTATTTGCGAAGCAGTCAAACGGGATACACCGCTTTTGGGGATTTGTTTAGGCATGCAGCTTTTGTTTACCGAAAGCGAGGAAAACGGCCTCCATCAAGGCCTGGGGCTTTTGGCGGGACGGGTAGTGCGATTTAACCTCCCCGCGTCCCTCAAGGTTCCGCACATGGGATGGAACTCCATTGTACCCAGCCAGGATAGCCGTTTGTTACGGGGAATTAACCCGGAAAGCTATTTCTATTTCGTCCATTCTTATTTCCCCGTAGTCCAGGATAGCTCGGTAGTGGCAGCCCGCTGCCGCTATGGAGAGGAATTCGCCTGCGCGGTGGAGCAAGGCAACCTGTTTGCCACCCAGTTCCATCCGGAAAAGTCAGGGGCGCCAGGATTGAGAATTTTAAAAAACTTTGGGGAGTTGTAAGCATGATTATTTTTCCGGCCATTGATCTGAAAGACGGTCAGTGTGTACGCCTGGTTCAGGGCCGGGCCGAGGATAAAACCGTATATTCCCGGCGCCCTGCGGAAGTGGCCCGGGCGTTTCAGGATCAGGGCGCAACCTGGCTGCATATCGTTGATCTGGACGGGGCCTTTACCGGCAGTCCCCGTAATGCCGAAGCAATTACTGCCATCGCCGCACAATTGACCATTCCCTTTCAGGTGGGGGGCGGGCTGCGCAGCAGTGAGGACGTAGCCAGGATGTTTTCCCTGGGGGCCTCCCGGGTAATAATCGGTACCCGGGCTGTTTCCAGCCCGGAATTTATAAGCGAACTCCTGGAACGCTATGGACCGGAACGTATTGTACTGGGCCTGGATGCCCGGGATGGTTTGGTGGCAGTGGAAGGATGGGTCAACCGTTCCACCCTGTCGGCCCTGGACTTCGGGCGGCAGATGAAAGGACTCGGTGTAATCCGGGCCGTATTTACAGATGTGGCCCGGGATGGACTTATGGCAGGACCCAATCTGGCTTCCATCGAACAGATGGCCCGGGAAAGTGGCCTGAAAATAATTGCCTCGGGTGGCGTATCCAGCCGGGAGGATCTGCAGGCATTAACCGCCCTGGAAAGCCTGGGAGTGGAAGGGGCGATTATAGGCAAGGCCTTGTATGAGGGGCGATTGACCGTGTCGGAGTCCCTGGAGATAGTGTCACCGGGAAGAAGTTGCTAAAAAAGCCAAGTCCGGAATTAAAGGGAGGATGGAGATTGTTGGCCAAGCGAATTATACCCTGTCTGGATGTTCATGAAGGCAGGGTGGTCAAAGGGATTCACTTCGAAAACCTGCGTGATGCCGGAGATCCGGTGGAACTCGCTTCCTATTATGACCGACAGGGAGCCGATGAACTGGTATTCCTGGATATCAGTGCCACCGTCGAAGGAAGAAAGACCATGGTTGATGTGGTGCGCAAGACGGCCCAGGAGGTTTTTATTCCCCTGGCCGTAGGCGGGGGAATCGGCAATATCGACGATATCCGTGCTATTCTAAACGCCGGAGCGGACAAAGTATCCGTGAATTCGGCTGCCATACGTGAACCCTCTCTCGTGAAAGAGGGGGCACTCAAGTTTGGCAGCCAGTGTATAGTAGTGGCCATTGATGCCCGCTACCGGGGGGACGGTTCTTGCGGTTCCTGGGAAGTCTATATAGACGGGGGGCGGGTTGCGACTGGAATCGATGCTCTCGAATGGGCGAAAAAGGTGGAAGCATTGGGAGCGGGAGAGATCCTACTTACCAGCATGGATCGGGATGGAACCCGGGACGGATACGACCTGGAGCTGACCGCAGCCATCAGTACCGGAGTAGGTATCCCGGTAATTGCCTCGGGAGGGGCGGGAAACCTGGAACACCTTTACCAGGCGGTTGAACAAGGCAGGGCCGACGCCGTCTTATGCGCTTCTATCTTCCATTACCAGGAATACACCATTCGCCAAGCCAAGCAATACCTGAAAGATAAAGGAGTAGCAGTACGACTATGATTGAAGAACTTAAGTTTGACCAACAGGGACTCATCCCGGCCATTATTCAGGACCAGAAGAGCGGCCGGGTGCTGATGATGGCCTACATGAACCAGGAAGCTCTGCGCAAAACTCTGGAGACTCGCCGCACCTGGTTTTACTCCCGCAGCCGCCAGGAACTGTGGATGAAGGGAGAAACCTCCGGGCATATCCAGGCCGTAAAGGAGGTGCGTTATGATTGTGACGCCGATTCCCTCCTCATCCTGGTGGAACAAACCGGGGTCGCCTGTCATACCGGGCATTACAGCTGCTTTTTCCGTGACGAAGCCGGGCAGGAGGTGGAAGAGCAGGTCTTTGATCTGAGCCAGGTCTACCAGTCTTCCCGGGAAGGGCCGGCTATTCTCTACGAACTTCTGCAGGTGATTAAAGATCGGCAGGAGAAAAGACCGGAAGGTTCCTATACCACCTATCTATTTGACAAAGGTGTGGATAAAATCCTCAAGAAGGTCGGGGAAGAGAGCTCTGAAGTAATCATAGCCGCCAAGAACCGCAGTAAAGGGGAGCTTACCTATGAGGTAGCTGACCTTATGTACCATTTGACCGTTTTGCTGGTGGAGCAGGATGTGGACTGGTCTGATGTTTTCTGTGTATTACGCTCACGCCGTTAACCGGAGGCTATATAAAATAAAACTCCTGATTAATCGTTACTGCTGCGGGGGTTGTGTACCCGCACCTGGTCAATGCGCATACCGTCCATTTTGACAATTTCCAGTTTGAGCGGGCCCTGGCTTACCACGTCCCCCTGCCGGGGACGCTTGCCTAAAAGGCCCAGCATATATCCGGCCAGGGTGTTGTAGGGTTCGTCTTCGTCTACTTTCAGTCCCAGCAGTTCTTCGGCATCATCAATAAAGAGCCGGCCGCTTACCAGCAAAGTTCCGTCTTCTTCCGGCAGGATCAGCGGCTCCTCGTGATCATATTCATCCTGGATTTCGCCCACCAGCTCTTCCAGTACATCTTCCAGGCTGACGATCCCGGCTGTACCACCGTATTCATCCAGGACTACCGCCAGGTGTTGGCGGCTCTTTTGGAAGAGGGTCAGGAGGCGGTCCAGGGGGAGTCCTTCGGGAACATACAGGACTTCACGACGGATTTCCGCCAGGTTTTCCAGGCGCTCTTGCCGGTAAAACAAGTCCTTGACATTGACCTGACCGATGACCCGGTCAGGACTGCCATCAATAAGAGGAAAGCGGGTGTGCCCCGATTCTCTGGCCAGGTCCAGGTTGATGTCCAGGTCCTGATGGGTATTAAGAAATACCACTTCCGGACGGGGGACCATAATTTCCTCTGCCACCCGTTCCTCGAAACTGAAAACATTCTGCAGAAGTTCTTGTTCGGTCTTGTTGATTTTCCCGCCCCGATAGCTCTCCGCAATTATCATACGCAGTTCCTCTTCGCTGTGGGTCATCTCGGTATCATTAACCACATCGAACCCCAGCAGCTTTATAAACCAGTTGGCAGTACCGTTGAGAACCGCCACGGCGGGAAAGAAAATGCGGTAGAAAAAGCGCATGGGACCAGCCAGGGACAGAGCCATGTTCTCCGCGGTCTGGATAGCTAGGGACTTGGGGGCCAGTTCGCCGAAGACCACGTGCAGAAAGGTAATCAGACTGAAGGCCACCACAAAAGAAATCGAGGTTACCAGGGCGGGGGATCCCACGCCCCAGGCAGTGAGCAGAGGTGTCAGCAGGGAGGCCACCGCCGGTTCTCCCAGCCATCCCAGACCCAGGCTGGACAGGGTGATTCCCAGTTGGCTAACCGACAGATAAGCATCAATATGTTCAATACATTCCTGTGCCCCCCGGGCTTTGCGGTGTCCTTCCTCAACCAGTTGGGCAATGCGGGTGGGGCGAACTTTGACAAAGGCAAATTCGGCCGCCACGAAGAAACCATTTAGCAACACCAGCAGCAGGGCACCCAGGATTTTTAATATACTCAGCAGCCAATTATAATAAACAATGCTTTCCATTATGCTTCCACCCTTACTTCTTCTCAGTAGTTTACCCACAAAAAGGCGCCAGGCGAGACTTTTCTAATAATATACCAGACTATCTGGTCGGGCAAGTCGGAAAAGGGATGGTTATGAACTCCAGCCAGGGAGAGTCTTGACGAAAAGGGCCCGGCACTCACTTGAGTACCGGGCCCGGTATGGTTCTAAGGAAGGAGCAGTTCTCCGGTGAGGTTGAGATTGGAGAGGGCATGGGCCTGAATACGGTCCGGAGACAGTGTATAGAGCTGGTTGTTGATGTAAAGAATACGTTGAATATTACGGCTGCTGTCATACCAGGAATCCCCGGCTTTAAGATAATCCTCTCCGGAAAGGTGGGTAATTCTTCCCCGCAGCTGAAGCCCATTTTTCAGGTCAATATGGTAGATATAAGCACCCTGGAAGGCAAATGAACCGTATTCCGGGAAGGCCCCTGGACCTTGGTCGGAACGGACTTTGCTGCCTTCTATCTCCATGACGGTTACCGGCAGGGCCAATAGATTCTTTTCCCGGCTGAACAGTAATGCCCGGTGGTTCTGCAGCAGTTCCGAATCGGTGCCCCGGTCACCAATAATCTGGTTGGACATCAAGCGGGGGTTACTCACATCGGTGACATCGAAGAGGGCAATTTTAAGGCCCTGGTAGTAGGCCTGGGTTCCCCCGGAGCCGGTAGACAGCTCAACGGTGTCCTTGCCAAAGCCGATGATATGGTTTTCATCATAGGGGTGCAGGTAATCGCTATACCCGGGAATCTTTAGTTTACCAAGTATGGCGGGATTGCGGGGATCTTTCAGGTCAATAACAAAGAAGGGGTCGACCTTTTTGAAGGTCACCATATAGGCGCGGTTGCCCATAAACCGGGTCGAGTAAATTTTCTCTCCGGGGGCTATGCCTTCCAATTGCCCGGCCAGGTTCATATTGGCATCCAGGGTGTAGACGTTGTTGGCAGAGGCATTGGCGCCCTTACCCCATACCTGGCCACAAGTGGTGGCAATGCGGAAAAAGCCATTATGTTCATCCATGGAAAACTGGTTCAGGATAGTACCGGGTACGGTGCCCTGGCCGCTGTAACTGGTCCGGGCTCCCTTCAAACTGAAACGATAAATATTGGTTTGCTCGGAGTTCGGGGTAGGGCCGGTGCTGTCATAGACTATCGGGCCCCGGGAAGACCATTTGGTCATAGCTACATAAATATTGGCGGTGGAAGCGTACAGGTTTTCCCCGTTCCCCAGGTAGGTTTGAATATCCACCTGCTGCTGGGGATTACCCAGATCCAGAGCGGCTAATACCAGATAGGAAGGAGAAATACAACCGGGGAAATAGTGCATGCTGGCAAAATCGGTGCTGTTTATCCCGCTGCCCCGGGCGGAGTCACGGTAGACGGGCGGGGTTATCTCCTCTTCATTATTCCAATAATAAAGGTGCTGATTGGTGGCCAGATAGAGTGCCGTCCCGATCTTGCGGGAGGAAAGATACTGCCCTTCGACCTCCACTTCGCGCACCTTTTTGAGGGCAGTACGATCGCTCAGGTCATAAACCACTGCCCGGGTAGCCTGTCGGCAGCCATATCCGGGAGCAGGGGGACAGCGGAGCAGGTTTTTTTCCGCCGGGCCGGGCGGGGGAGAAAAACTGGAGTTGCCAATGACCACTAGAAAACGATCATCCACAAAGAGTTCCACCGGATTAAGTCCCATGGCGGAAAAGTCCAGACAAGACAACTCCTTCATTTCGCCGGGCGGGTAGGCTTTGATTACCGAAACCCGTTGACCACGCACCTGATAAATATACTGCCCGTCGGTCTTGACCAGGTCACCCTCATCGACTCCCTCCACCTGAATATTGGTGCGGGAAAAATCCCCACTGGCGGCTTCTTTGGCCTGAAGATTTTGGGTGGGCGCAGCCTCCGGGGCTGCTCCTGAGACCATCGTATCCATCATAATCCCGCGTGGATAATGTACCTGGGACTGACGCAGTAACTCCAGGAGTTTTTCTTTACTGCCGACCACCGGTAATGGTTCTACGCTGGTGGAACCAGGTTGTGCAGTAGTGGGGGATTTCCAGGGTCCGGTTACCACCAGTAGAAAAATGAAGGTGAAAACCAGGGCCAGGCCGGTGGTACGGGAAAACAAATCCGAGGAACGCATATTCCCTCCTCCTTTCCATTCCTTATATCATTGTACGTCTTCCCTTGAGCGATCCTTACATTTTTTTACCACCTCGGGTAAAATGGTGGCAGAATGTACAGATGGAGGAATTGGACGTGAAAAAAACCCGGATTTTTATGCTGCTGGTTATGGTAGTATTAACAGCGTTCATCGTTACCGGATGCAAAAACCAGAGTCAACCCGCTCAACCGGTTCAGGAAAACCGAATTACGGGACCGGAAACCGGTAAGCCCGAAGGGCTTTTAAGAGTTCACTTTCTGGATGTGGGTCAGGGGGATGCTATCCTGGTGCAGACCCCAGTGGGGGAAAATCTGCTAATTGATGCCGGTGACCGGGACCAGGGGAACACGGTAGTAAGCTACCTGGAACAGGCCGGGGTAACCAGGCTTACAGCCGTAGTAGGTACTCACCCCCATGCCGACCATATCGGCGGTCTGGCCGAAGTAATCCGCCATTTCCCGGTGGAGGCAGTTTATATGCCCCGGGTTAACCATACCAGTGATACCTTTCTCAACCTGCTGCAAACCATAGAGCAGAAGGGATTAAAGATTAAGACCGCCCGGGCGGGAGTAAGTCTGCCTCTGAAGGGTGCAGAGGTGGCTGTTTTGTCACCGCTCTTTAGCGAATATTCGGAACTGAATGATTACAGTGCGGTTATCGCCCTGACCCATGGCCAGAACCGGTTTCTGCTCATGGGAGATGCCGGTCAGTCCTGCGAAGCCGACCTTTTGAAAAACGGCGACAAGATTAATGCCCAGGTTCTTAAAATCGGGCACCATGGGAGCTCAGATGCCAGCAATATGGCCTTTCTCCAGGCAGTTGGTCCTCTTTATGCCATTATCAGCTGCGGCAGCGGCAACGATTATGGGCACCCCCACCGGGAAGCCCTGCAGGCCTTGCAAGCGGTGGGAAGCGAAATCCTGCGCACTGACCAACAGGGAACCATAGTAATAACCTCTAATGGACGGAGCCTGCAGGTAGACAAAAAGGGGATACCGGCCCGGGCCAGTCCAACTTCCAATGTGGGTGACAACTCCAGCAACAGTTACATAGGCAACCAAAAATCACTTCGTTTCCACCGCTCCACCTGTCGTACGCTTCCGGCGGAATCCAACCGGGTCTATTTTTCCACCCGCGATGAGGCTCTGGCCCAGGGATTTAAACCCTGTGGGAACTGTAAACCATGAGGAGGGAGTTAAAATGAAGGCGGTTTTGGACCGAATGGAAGGAGAATTTGCCATCCTGGAGTTGGCAGGTAAAACCCTGCA
>CAZLYH010000018.1:28078-33175 GCA_964563775.1 uncultured Syntrophomonadaceae bacterium
ACAGGTTAAGCGCAGGCTATGGTTAAAACACAGATGAGGAGCGCCTGTATGAACAAACACGTAAACCTGTTACTCTTCAGTGGGGACTATGACAAAGCTTTGGCCGCCCTTATCATAGCCAATGGTGCTGCGGCCATGGGGGCCAGTGTTACGATTTTTTGTGCGTTCTGGGGACTGTTGCTGCTGCGTGATCCGGAACGGCTGGGCGAAGATGATAAAAACCTCTACGAAAAAATGTTTGCCGGCATGACCCCCACAGAAGCAGAGAAAATGCCGTTGTCACGAATGAATATGGCGGGGATAGGCAAAAAAATGCTGCTGGAAATGATGGAAGACAATGAGGCTCCGACTCTGACGGAATTTTTGCGCGGCGCACAGAAAAAGGGAATCCGTTTCTATGCCTGCCAGCTTTCCTGCGAAATTATGGGTTTTGCCTCCGAAGAACTGCTGGACGGTGTGGAAATCGTGGAGGTCAGCAGGTATTTGGAAGACGCAATGGAAGCGAACCTGCAGCTCTTTATATAACATCCCCGCACGAATATTTTGAGTGGGTTGGGCAGTCAGATTAATATTTTCCCGACTTTCCGATCCTGTGTCAAAAAAAGCTGCTATTCATAGTATAAATAAAACACTTACACGGGGTGTTAAAATGCGGGATAGCAGCCAACACTTAAAACGGATGCGCCGTGATATTATGGGTCTCGGGCAATCGGTGCTTACTGGCAGCGGACGCCGGAGGCCCTATGTTTTTCTGGATAATGCCGCCAGTACCCCGGCTCTTAAGCCTGTATGGGAGGAAACCGGCCGGTTTTTGAACTGGTATTCCGGGGTGCACCGGGGCACGGGGATCAAATCCCTGGTTTCTTCCCGGGTGTATGACGAATGCCACCGTATTGTGGCCGGTTTTGTGGGGGCAGACCCGGAGCAAGAGTCGGTAATAATAGTAAAAAACACTACCGAGGCCATAAACAAATTGGCCTTTCGAATGCAGTTTCAACCTGGTGATGTAGTGGTTGCCACCGCCATGGAACATCACTCCAATGATCTGCCCTGGCGTACACGGGCGCGTGTGACATATGCCCGGGTGGATGAAAAGGGTCAGTTGGACCTTAAGGATCTACGGGAAAAGCTGCGCCGCAACTATCCGCGGGTAAAACTGGTAACCGTATGCGGGGCTTCCAATGTAACCGGGCATGTTAACGATATCCACCATATCGCTGCTTTGGCCCATGAATACAGGGCCATGATCATGGTGGACGGAGCGCAGTTGGTTCCCCACCAACCAGTGAAGGTAATGAAGCGAAATCACCCCGGGCATATTGATTTTCTCGTTTTCTCCGGACACAAGATCTATGCGCCTTTTGGCAGCGGCGTGATAATCGGGCCGGTTGAATTCTTCTCTAGAGGAGCCCCGGATCAGCCGGGGGGAGGGACCGTAAATATGGTCACCCGGCGGGAAATCATATGGGCGGACCCGCCGGACCGTGATGAAGCCGGTTCTCCCAATGTCATCGGTGCATTTGCCCTGGCCCGCAGCCTGGATTATCTTGAAAAGCTGGGCCGGGAGGACCTGGCCAGATATGAGGAGAGCCTTACCAGTTATGCCATAAAGGAGCTAAATAAAGTAACTGGCCTTAAAGTATACGGTGGTTCCTCTCGGGTAGGGGTGATTACCTTTAACCTGGCTGGAATCTCCCATGCTCTGGTAGGAGCGGTACTGTGTTATGAGGCAGGTATCGGCATTCGTACCGGCTGTTTTTGCGCCCAGTCCTATGTACGGCAACTCATGGGTGAAGACGAACCTGAATATGCGGACATGAAGCGATGGGAGCACGAGCCCATGCCGGGAATGGTTCGCATCAGCCTGGGAGCCTACAACACCCGGGAGGAAATTGATTACCTGGTGGAATGGCTGCAGCGGATAGCGGCCCATTCCGGAGAGTTTGGAGATCGATACCACTTTTGCCCTGCACAAGCCGCTTTTCTGCCCCATGAAGCCGGGTGGGAGGGAAATCTGCACAGGACTGTTCAAAGCCTGCTGCGGCAGGAATAGAATAATATGTCGGGGGGAAGATAATGTAAATGCCATAGCAGGGGGGAAACTACCATTAAAGTTATCTATTACGATTATGGGGGAAGCCATAGCTCAGTAGTTGCCAGCAATATCCATACCGGGAATTTGGAAGCCGGGGAGACCCCTTCGTCGGAAGAATTCATGTCCATTCCCTATTTTGACAAAACCCATCCCCGCGATTTCGGTCGAATCCGCTATGTGGGCCGGGATGATCGGCAGAACCAGGTCTATGTTCTGGGTACTAAACGTTCTGATTCGGGACAACTTCTCCGGGAACTGTCTTCTCTAACCGGCCGGGAGAAAGATTTTTACCTCGTCAGCACCATGTCGTACGTAAACCCGGTTCTACGCCTGGGAGGATGGCTTTCCCGCTCCCTGGGACTTCCCGCCATAGGACGGCCATTGGTTTTGAGTGGAATTAAAATGGCCTTTCCCGCACTGGTAAATCTGGCCAACCGAACCAAAGTGGATGCCCAGCAGGGGGGAAATCAATGAGTTATCTGTTTATAGGTAAGAGTGGGGTATTTGAAACCATGGTAGTGGCCAGCGCCATGCTGAAAGAGAAAAGGGACTACCTGGATCTCTCCTACTTCAGTGACATCCAGCTGGACGCAGAGAAAAAACCAATTCTGATAGGAGAGGCTCCTGACGGGCGGGGAGTTTATACCCTGGGAGACAAGGAGTACCAGATTACGGCCATCATGGCTGAAGAGCTATCCCAGCTGGCCGGGGAAAACAGTCGCCCCCTGGCAGTCATCCCCGTTTCCGTTCCCGGTGATCAGGGCACCTACCTGATGAGCAAATTGGCTATGATTCCATTATTAGGGCGCTTCTTTTATCGCACCTGCCTGAAGCGGGTTCTGAATAATGAAGACCAGCTACTGGCCGAAGGGGAAGCCTACCGCCGTCATCTTATCCACAACCAGCACCATCACCAAGCCGCCGCCAAACCCCTCTCCTAGAAAGGGACAAGGGACGGTTCTTTCGTCCCTTTCCTCTGATCTCAATGGACTGACAAAAGAACCGTCCCTTATCACATTATTTATTTATCAAGAGGTTACCCCATCCGACTGAAAGTTTGGCTCCCTGGTGATTAACCTTGACTGGCTGGTCGTAATAGTTCTGAGCAATGTGGGAGGTGGATAGCTTGACAACTGAGTCACTGCCTTCCCGGGGATAGAGCTTGAAGGTAGGGTCAACTGCAATCCAGCCCATACCCTGGACATATACTTCCGCCCAGGCATGACGGAAACCCTGCAAAGAAATTGATTGGCTGCCGTTCCAGCTGGCACCGGTGAGTTTGGGGTCAGTAAAACCATTTACCTGACGGGCAGGTATTCCAGAGGCCCGGCACAGGGCTACGAATAAGGCCGCATAATCTTCGCAGACTCCCTCGCCATTTTTCAGAGCACTTAAAGCCCCCTGGTTTTTATAAGGTGAGTTTAACTTATACTTCATATGTGAACTAACGAAAGAACCGATGGCACTTACAGTATCCATTTCACTCTGTGCAGAAGCGGTCAACTGCTTTGCCCGGGCAACTATATCCGGATGGCTGCTCTCAATCTTGCCGGAGGGTTTTAGATACTGCTGGAGATCGGTGTTGGACGTAGTTCCGGTCCCTCCGCCGGGTCTTATATTCAATACATAATCAACAACTATATTCTCGCTTTGTCCCGGAGCCAACGAATCAATCAGTATATGAGCGATGCGGCTTCCCGCCTCTCCCACGACAATCTTTTCTACATTCTGGTTGAATGTTTCCCGAACGGTCTGCTGGTAAGGGGAGTCTGCACTAATAAGTGGTAACTGAACGCGAATGGCCGTAGCTGTCTCTGAACCTGTGTTGGTAACCTTTACAGCTATCTGTACATTGCGTTTTAAAGAAGAATCACCGGGGGAGGCTGCAGTTGCTGTCTGCGGTGGGCAAGCGATGAAAAGAAATGTTATTGCCAGGAACATAATACTGATTTTTTTAAATCCTCTTTTAAACATCAAAATCCCTCCTTACTGAGGGACCGACAAGAGGGCTTAAATATAAAAACCCTGCTTCGGTGGCCTGGCTGTCATGACTCCTTGGCGGAGTTTTAGACCCATGGCTTTGCGTCCTTGCCTTTCGACAAGTTTGCCTTTGTCGGTCAGGTTACTTTTCAATACACTACTGTAAGTTAATTCTAAAACACATCCCGAGTTTTTGCAATCACTTTTTCAAATTAGGACTCTAGTAATTGTTGTTAAAAAAATTCGTTGAATATCGGACCTTGTTTACATAGTCTTGAGCCGGGCGGCTTAATATTGGTGACCAAAAGAAAAAGCAGCCCTATAAGGGGCTGCTTTTATCTTTTGGGTTGGCTTTACCAGGTTATGCTAAACTCGTAAAGCTCTGTCCATTCCTCGAAGTCACTGGAGTTTTCTCTCTCATAGTAGTGACTGTTGACAGCTTCCTGACAAGCTTCGTAATACCACGCATCGGCACTGAGATCCTTGAACTGTATGGCATCCGGGAGAATGTTTTCCTTCTTGACCCGTCTGCCTAAAACATTGTTCACCAGGGTTGCAAACTCAGCTCTCGTAATGGCCTGTTCCGGTCTGAAGGTACCGTCTTCATAACCGCTTAACCAGCCTTTCTGAGCAGCAGAATTTATATAGGTATTGGCCCAGTGTCCCGTGATATCAGAGAACTGATTGGATGCAGAGGGACTTAATTTATCGAACTTGGAAGCAACAGTTGCCAGTTCGGCTCTGGTTATACCACCGCCGGGCTTAAAAGTCCCATCCGGGTAACCGGTAATGATATTCACAGCTGCCAGGGTGGATATCGGGGTGGATGACCACCGGCCGGCTTCCACATCAGTGAAATTGTTGGCATCCGTCGTAACGCTCTGACGTGATTGTGCATCCAGCAGCTTGTAGAATACCGTAGCTACTTCTTCTCTGGTTATTTTGCCTTCCGGCCGGAAAGTATCGTCCGGATAACCAACCATATAGGCATAGTGGTCTTCCTTGTTGAGGGAAACCAACGG
>CAZLYH010000019.1:0-15708 GCA_964563775.1 uncultured Syntrophomonadaceae bacterium
GTTATCGCAGTACCAGGATCTGCTCCAGGCCCGGGACTCCCTTAATAGTCTGCTGGCGGAAACCGGACGGCTTATGGCCAAAGAATTCGCCCATTTTTTGCAGCTGGCCAGCCAGAGTTTTGATGAAACCTTCCAGGAGATATTTGGAGGAGGAGGGGCCCGCCTGCGGATGGAGGAGGGAATTGACCGTTTACAAGCGGGGGTAGATGTCGAAGTCAAAATACCCGGGAAAAGAACCGAGAATTTGCAGCTGCTGTCCGGCGGGGAACGAGCTTTGACCTGTATCGCCCTGATTTTTGCGTTGTTAAGGTTAAAGCCATCACCATTCTGTATACTGGACGAGATTGATGCTTCCCTGGATGAGACCAATTTGCTGCGATTTAATCGATTTCTTAAGAACATGTCCCGGGGTATGCAATTCCTGGTCATCACCCACCGGCAGGCCACCATTGAGACTGGTGAAAACATCTACGGGGTGACCATGCCTGAAGAGGGGGTGTCCTCCGTTTTGACCCTCAGTTTGGAGGAGGCCGGAGATTTGGCCGGATAAAGCACCTTACGAATACTTTGAATAGGGTGGAGATAGATAATGGCATTGTTTGATCGATTCAAGGGAAAGAAGAAGGATGAGGATAAAGAGATAACCCCCGACCAGCAGGACCAGAAGGAAATAGAGGAACCAGAGGAACCAGAGGAAGAGACTGCTAAGGAAGAACCAGTGAATTCCAAGGAAATTCCCAGCGATCAAACCTCTATGGGGCATGAACAGAGCAAGGGGAGCTTGCTGGCCAGGTTCAAGGAAGGGCTTAGCAAAACCAGAAAGAATGTCGGAGTTCGTATCAGCAACCTGGTAAAGTCGAACCGGGAGCTTAACGAAGACTTCTGGGAACAACTGGAGGAAATATTAATCGAAGCCGATGTCGGGGTCAGCACTTCGCTGGAACTGGTGGGAAGGGTGCGCGCGGCGGCCCGCAAACAAAAAATGACTGAAACCGGGCAGGTCCAGGCACTGATTCGGGAAGAGATACAGCAGCTGCTGACCGGCAACACCCGGGATCTAAATGTCAACCAGGAACGGCCAACGGTCATACTGGTAGTTGGAGTGAATGGAGCCGGGAAAACTACTTCCATTGCCAAGATGGCTTATCACTTCAAAAATGATGGCCGCAAGGTTATACTGGCGGCCGCTGATACCTTCCGGGCTGCCGCCATCGACCAGTTGCAGATTTGGGCTGACCGGGTAGGGGTAGAGCTTATTCGTCACCAGGAAGGAGCTGATCCCGGGGCGGTGGTTTTTGATGCTGTACATGCCGCCCGGGCAAGAAATGTGGATGTACTCATTATCGATACCGCCGGACGTTTACAGAATAAGACCAATTTGATGAAGGAAATTAGCAAGATCTGCAAAGTGATTGAAAGGGAAATTCCTGGTGCTCCCCATGAAGTATTGCTGGTAGTGGACGCCACTACCGGGCAGAATGCTGTAAGCCAGGCTAAGATATTTCAGGAAGCCACCGGAGTAAGTGGGATTATTCTTACTAAATTGGATGGTACCGCCAAGGGTGGCGTAGTTCTGGCGGTGGCCAGGGAACTGGATATACCCGTTAAGATGGTTGGTATCGGTGAGAGATTGGAAGACCTGCGTGAATTCGATGCCGAAGCTTTTACGGCGGCATTGTTTGATGATTAGAAGCAGGCGGGTGAAAAACGCACAATGGACGCAGCATTGACTCATTGGCACTCTGGAATGAAGTTGATAGCCAGCATATAATGATAAGAGTGTTGTGCAACAAAGGAGGCAACAAGTTGTATTTGACAGGTATTATTGGAGGAACCGGAGTATATGACCCCTCATTACTGGACGATATTCAGGAACTTAACCTGGATACTCCCTATGGATCTGCCCGGGTACTGGCCGGCAAATATCAGGGTATTGAAATTGCCTTCATTGCCCGGCATGGGCAAAAACATAGCCTTCCCCCCCATTTAGTCAATTACCGCGCCAATATCATGGCTTTCAAAATGTTAGGTGTAAAACGGATTATCGGTACTGCCGCAGTGGGTTCTTTGCATTTTGAATTCAAGCCGGGTCAGTTTGTCCTGGCAGACCAGTTTATTGACTTTACCAAAACCCGCCCCAGCACCTTTTATGAGGGTGGCGAACAGGGCGTACTGCACTGTGATATGACCATACCCTATTGCCCGGACCTGCGGGAGGCTCTGGTAAGAGGCAGCCAGGAAAACGAGATTTGCATCCATAATGGCGGCGTTTATGTCTGTACCGAGGGGCCGAGGTTCGAAACCAGCGCCGAGATCGCCATGTTCAAACAGTTGGGGGGACACCTTATTGGCATGACCAGCGTTCCGGAGGTATGCCTGGCTCGAGAACTGGGGATGTGTTACGCTAACATTTCTATTGTTACCAACTTTGCGGCGGGTATTTCTCCGGGCCTGCTTACGCATAGTGAGGTAGTGGATATGATGGGACAGAATATAGAAAGATTAAGAAAGATTCTGACCTCTACGTTAAAGTATGTCTCCGCCGAACAGCACTGTGATTGCCCTAAGATTTTAGAAGAAGTCGGGCTTTCCAAATGATCGAAACACTATATTTTGATGGCGACGATGTGGTAATACTAAATCAAGCCGAACTTCCTGAACGGATCAGCTATGAACGCTGTACGACCGTGGAACAGGTGGCCGACGCCATTTCCAGCTTGAAAGTACGGGGAGCGCCTTTAATCGGCGTAACTGCGGCTTTTGGTCTGGCTATGGCGGTTGGCAGGTTCTCGGGAGAGAAACCTGAGCTTCCCGGGTACTTTGAACATCATCTGCAACTATTGGCAGGGACGCGTCCTACGGCAGTCAACCTTTTTTGGGCCTTGGAGCGCATGCGGGTGGTTTTTCAGGGTTGCCTGACACTAACCCCCCGGGAAATAGCCCGGGAGCTGCGCAGCAAAGCACAGGCCATGTTTGTTGAAGATGTCAGGGCCAATAACCGCATGGGCGACTATGGCCAGGAACTCCTGGAAGCGGACAGCCGCGTCATGACTATCTGTAACGCCGGGGCCCTGGCTACTTGTGGATACGGTACCGCTTTGGGTGTGGTGCGTGCCGCCCATAAGCAGGGGAAAATTAAAAAGGTATGGGCTTGTGAAACCCGTCCGGTATTGCAGGGATCCAGGCTGACCGTCTGGGAATTAACCCAGGACCGGATTCCGGTGACGCTGATTACTGATGGAATGGCGGGTTATGTCATGCAATTGGGACAGGTGGATGCAGTTCTGGTAGGGGCGGACCGTATCGCGGCCAACGGTGATGTGGCCAACAAAATTGGCACTTATACCCTTGCGACCTTGGCTCATCATCATGGTATACCTTTCTATGTCGTGGCCCCCTTTTCCTCGGTGGACCTGGAACGGCCCACCGGGAAGCAAATCCCGGTGGAAGAGCGGGATCACGAGGAAGTTCGTTCGGTGCGTGGGGTGCCTTTGACCCTCCCCGGGGTGGATGTTTTTAATCCGGCTTTTGATATTACTCCAGCAGAACTGGTCACGGGTATAATTACTGAACGCGGAGTAACTGGCCCTCCTTTCCCGGAAGGATTATATAGATTGGCACAGAGAGGTGAACGGCATGAATCATATCAAGGAACGCAATGAGGTACTGGCTGCCGCGCGTGAAATTTCCGCCTCCGGACTGGTTTCCGGGACCTGGGGAAATGTCAGTGCGCGCATAGCTGGCAAGTCACTAATGGCCATCACCCCCAGTGGCATGGATTATGACTCGCTTAATGTTGAAGATATTATTCTCTTGGATTTTGAACAGCAGGTGGTGGAGGGAGAATACCAACCTTCCGTGGAGACTCCTTTGCACCTCAAGATCTATAAGAAACGCCCCGAGGCGATGGCCATAGCTCATGTTCACAGTCCCTATGCAACTGCTTTTGCCGTGGCCCGCAAAAATATACCGGTAGTTTTAGAAGAAACCGCCCAGGCCATCGGCCATGAGATTGGTGTAGCCGCCTATGCTCATTGCGGAACTTTGCAATTGGCAGACAATGTGGCCAAGGCACTGGGGACAAACCGCCGGGCAGTACTGCTTGCCAATCATGGCCTGGTAGCAGTGGGTGAAACCATGGAAAAGGCGCTCAAGATTTGTTATGTGGCTGAGAAAACGGCTCGAGTAGCTATTTATGCTCGCATGTTGGGCCCCGCGCATTCACTATCACAGGAAGATATAACTTATCTTAGAAGCAGTTTTGAGCATTACGGACAGGAACACAGATAGATTGGAGTAAGCTTTCCAAGTAATACGGGAGCAGGATAGAATTCAAAGGGGGATTGGCGACGTGTCTATGTTAATAAAGAATGCGCAAATAATCACCATGAATGATGACCAGCTTATAATTTCCCGTGGTTATCTGCGTATGGAAGGGAACCTGATTTCTGAAATCGGTAGTGGTGATGCTCCATCCGGCCCATTTGAACGGGTAATCGAAGGCCAGGGACGGGTGGTGCTGCCTGGCTTTATCAACACCCATACCCATGCCGCCATGACCCTCCTACGGGGCTATGCCGATGACTTGCCCCTTATGGAATGGCTGCAGACCAAGATTTGGCCGTTGGAAGACCGCCTTACTGGTGAGGACATTTATTGGGGCAGTATGCTGGCGGTTACGGAAATGATAAAATCCGGCACTACTACTTTCAGTGATATGTATTTCTTTATGGAGGAAACCGCCCGGGCTGTAGAAAAAACCGGCATTAGAGCTGTTCTATCCCGGGGAATGGTAGGAGTGGGACCCGAAAATGAAAAGGCTATGGTGGAGAGTGCTGATCTGGTTCAGCACTGGCAGGGGCAGGCCGGTGGACGTATATTGACCAGATTAGGCCCCCATGCTCCCTATACCTGCCCCCCCGATTACCTGCGGCGGGTAATGCGTCTGGCCGATGAACTGGGGGTAGGGCTGCATATACATATTGCTGAGACCCAGGTTGAAAAAAGTGATATACTCGCTCAGTATGGCAAAACCCCGGTGCGGCACCTGGAATCGCTGGGTTTGTTCTCCCGCCCGGTACTGGCGGCCCATTGCGTGCATGTGGATGCAGAGGAAATCAGGATTTTAAAAGACTATGGGGTAGGTGTAGCCCACAACCCGGAGAGCAATATGAAATTGGCCAGTGGTATTGCCCCGGTTCCCGAGATGCTGGCGGCGGGTATTCCCGTAGCCCTGGGAACTGATGGAGCTTCCAGCAACAACAATCTGGATATGCTGCAGGAGATGCGCAGCAGTGCTTTTCTGCATAAGGTCAATAAAATGGATCCCACCGTACTTCCTGCCTATCAGGCACTGGAAATGGCTACCTGTAACGGAGCCCGGGCACTGGGTCTGGACAGGGAAATCGGCAGTCTGGAGGTGGGCAAAAAGGCGGATATGATTCTGCTCAATCTAAACCAAGCCCATCTGCTGCCCGCGTATGACCTGGTAGCCAACCTGGTCTATTCTGCTGCGGCGGGTGACGTGGAAACGGTAATTATTGATGGGCAGCTGGTAATGGAGGACCGCATAATCAAGACATTTGACGAACAAGAAGTGCTCCGGGCAGCGGTTCAGACCGCCAGAGGCCTGGTTGGTTCCCGTTAGAGAGGGTGCGCAAATGGTTCCATGGATTGCTTTTGTAGGTGGGCATAATTCGGGAAAAACCACGGTAGTCAGCGGCCTGATTCAAGAACTGAGCCAAAGGGGCTATAAGATAGCTGTCATAAAACATGCCCGCAGCCCCCTGGTTGTGGAAGGACAAAGGGACTCCGAGAAGTTGTTTGCTGCCGGAGCCCGGGTAGGGTACACGGCGGCCCCCGGTCTTTCCGTTCGCTACCAGAGGGAGGACCGGGACAAGACTCTTGCGGAAATATATAAAGAAGCAGCGCCGGGAATGGATCTGGTTATCGTCGAGGGCTTTAAACAGGAGCCCGGTCCCAAAATTGAGGTTTTGCGCCAGGAAATCAATTCTTCTTTACTGGAAGTGGAAGGAGTCATTGCCCGGGTGGCCGACTTTGCCCCCGGGGACGATTTGCCTCGTTTTGACCATGGTGATTTTACCGGCCTGGCCGACTTTATACTCAAACACTTTAAGCTCGGGTAGCGCAATATACACACAAAAGCCAAGCTCGACCTCCCCATTGCATCCCGATGGCCGGATGCTTATGGTTTTGTAAGGGATTTCGCCAACCAGTTTAGCAAAAAAAAATAGGGCTAATGCAAATGCACAACCCTATTTTGTTGTGGTGTATAACAATCCAGACATTTAATCAGCGTCGTGGTTGTTGTATCCTCTTTCTGCGGCCAGCATATCCAGATAAATGGTTTCCATATTGGCGATGAAAAGGTCAGTAGGTCGGCCACTCAACCGCTCGTCATAGGTCTTCAGGTAACCCTTGCAATTCTCGCACACGTAAACCCGGTAAGCAGCATCTCCCTCAACGGTAAGACAATTAATATCCCCAGGATGGTCATGTCCGCAGTACACGCAATACAGATAACGTACCTTCCATTCCGTGAAACAGCGGTCACAGAACATGAAACGCTGCCCGTTTTCTGCTGCCAGGCGGCTGATATGTGATTTGCCGCCACAGACGGGACAAATGGTTGGGAAGGCCCAGGTAAAACCCTCGCTGGCTATATCGATAGCGTAAGGTTCTGCCAGAATCCTCAGAAAAGGGCGCAAAGTGTGATCAAGGGTGAAAAGAAAAAAATCCAGGGGAATATTTAGCTGGTCAGCAGATTTAATTAGCGGGTCGTCATCTCCCTGCAAGAAAGCCCGGCACAAACTAACAAAATCCAGGCTGTCCAGGCCGGCCTTAATTTTGTCCGTACTGAGTGCAGAGTTGGGGCGACGTTTCTTAAGAAAATCCAGCAGGTCGGCATACGCATTCTTAAAGCTGCCGGCGTCCATTTCCCATTCAACCTGCTGCAGGAGAGGTCGGCTTCCCCGTGCCAGGAGCTTGCCCAGATCCAGTTTAGCAGGGGTGTAATGTTTTTTTAGCCGGATTGATTCCTCGTTCTGCCAGCTTTCCAGTTCGACAAAAAACTCCAGATAACCTTCCGGGAGTTCGACGGGTGGTTGGTGTTCGGGCATCTTATTCACTCCTTACTGCGGTTTCAATAGCCTGGCTGCTAGTGTGAAGAAAACCCCAGGGATACCCCTGGGGTTTCTCCTATCAAATCTTATTCCTCGTCATTGCTGGCTTTTTCCCCGTAGGTCTCTTCGTACCAGATGGGGTGATGGTGCTCGGCCCAGTCTTCACGAACCGTACCCTTCCACATACCCCAGAAGGACTCGCCTGAACCAGGGTGGAAGGAACCTAGATAACCATGCATGCACACCATGAAGGTGGCAAAGACCATGGCTATATCATGAACAGGATAAGCTACCCTTACCAGTCCGGCAGGGAAAATGGAGGGGAACCACATTATATACCCACTCAAAACCAGTAGAATTACGCAGGTGGGAGTGAGCATGGAGTTGCCCTTTTCGCCGCCATTAAAACGGGTCTGGGGTGGCATTTTTACCGGCAGTCCCAGAAACTCCAGCGGGAACTTCATAACGAAAATAATGTCATTTATACCGAAGCGCAGCAGGTCTTTTATCCAGCTGATGATTCCTTTGAAGTCAAAGACAACGAAGACAGCTAGAAAGATTGTTAGAACAACCGCGGCAATCCGATGAACCAGGCCAGCGCCATGGTATCCGCCAAAAATGGCAGCCAACCAGTCCACGCTGTCCAGGAAGAGGACCAAACCGGTGAAGAGGCAGAGCAGGAAAGTCACCGTGTGTCCCCAGTGGGTCATGCGGGCGACAAAGTTAAAGCGCTCTACCCGCGGAACGTCTGCCTGGTATTCGGGAATCCACTGCATTATTCATGCCCCCCTTCATGGTGATCGCCGTTTTTGTTGGCCAGGACCCGGGTAGTCACGAAGCTGAATGCAGATCCAGCCAGAGCCAGCGGTATCAGCCAGCCCAAGTAAGGCTGTACATAATCCTGCCAGAAGGGAATCTGACCAGGAATCTTGGGCTCTTTAGGCAGGCCGTAGTATTCCGGCTCGTAGCAAAGAATGTAGAGCTTATTCAAGCCACCCAGTTCCAGCCGGCCGTAAATCGTAGCCTGGGGATATCCATTCTGGCGCAGATATTTGACCCGCTCTTCTGCATAGCCTAACAGTTCGTCGCGGTCGCCAAACTTGAGTGCTCCCGGAGCACAGGTGGAAACACAGGCAGGCTGCAGCCCTTCCTTTACCCGATCTGCGCACAAGGTGCACTTGGCAATTTTGTCCTCTCTTTTCCGGTATTTAGGTATCTGGAAAGGACAGGCATAGGTGCAGTACTGGCAACCAATACATTTATCAGGATCATGAAGCGTTGCCCCAAACTCCGTTTTGGAATAGGCTCCCCGGGGACATACTTTCATGCAGGCCGGGTCCAGGCAATGCATGCATTGGTATTTTAAAAAGTCCCAGCGCACCCCTTCGACCGAGTCTTCGTATTCGTTCATTCTGACGATGGTAAAAGTATCCCCGTCGGTATCCTCATGAGTTTGATAATAGCCTTTAAATGGTTTAATGCTGGCGGGAAGCTGATTCCAGTTTTTACAGGCTACCTGACATCCGCGACAGGCCGTACATTTGCTGGTATCATAAAGATTCGTTAAATTAGCCATCTTTAAGCCCTCCTTATGTCGCACAGCCATGCCTTGTATTCGGGACACATGGTATTTCCGTCCCCAATATGCGGCGTCAACCGATTGGCAGGATCGCCGGTGGCATAACCCTTGAACCCATATTGCCACAACAGGCCGATCTGGTGGACGGTCTTGCCGCCCACGTTAAAGGGCTTAAAGCGCCTGGTAACACAGGCTACCGCCTCAACGTCGCCCCGGGTTGTAGAGACAATGACTTTGTGGCCATTTTTGATTCCCTTCTCTTTGGCGAGTTCTACACTGAGCTCTACCATCATATTGGGCATCAGTTCTGCCAACCAGGGCAGGTTGCGGGTTAGGGCTCCGGTCTGCCAGTGCTCAACTACCCGGTAGGTGGTACCGATGATAGGATACTTGTCAGGTGTACCCTGTTTTTCAGGTTCCCAAACCCGGGCTATCGGGTTAAGTGGCTGTTTATTAACAATGGGTGGTATCGGACTTTCCCAGGGCTCGTAGTGCTCGGGGAAAGGACCGTCCTTAAGGGTTCCCTTGGCAGCAAAAATACAGCCTTTACCTTCTGGACGCATAATGAAAGGATCCATGAATGCTGCTTTATCAGGGCCGACTGTCTTGATGAAGTCGGGAACATCCCAACCAGTCCAGCTGCCAAAGGAATCGGGTTTGTTAGGATCCGCCAGTTTTAATGCATCCCACCATACCAGGCAACGGTCGTCATCACCCGGCCAGGGGGTAACCCCGTCCGGTTGTACCGAGCAGCGGTTGTACACAATGCGGCGGTTTACCGGCCAAGCCCAGGCCCAGTTGGGGAAGAGGCCCAACCCACTGGGATCGTCTTTCTCGCGCAACTGCGGCTTGTATATAAACTTGCCATCCTTCATGGTGGTAGCGCCGCAGTAAACCCAGCAGCCACAGGCTGTCTTGCCGTCGTCGGTCAACTTGGCGAACCCTTCCACCGGGGTACCTTCTTTTACATTAAAGCCACATAGTTCATTGGCAACTTTGAGAATGTCCGGCTCGTGCTCGTCATGCCCGTCATAATCCCAGGTCATTTTTAAAATGGGCTCATCTTCGGGCCGCTTGCTGCCAGCATATAGCTTCTTAAGGCGTTTACCCAGTTCGTTGTAAATCCACAGGTCAGCTCTGGCTTCACCGATGGGGTCGGCGCCTTTCCAGCGGAACTGCACCCAGCGCCCGGTTTGGGCAGCGGTGCCTTCTTTCTCATAAACCGCGGCAGCGGGCAGGAAGAACACCTCAGTACCAATGTCTTTAGGTGTATGGCGAGGTACATCAGGATTGCGGGTGGGGCGATCCCAGGCCTGGTAAGTCCAGTAATCAGCCGTTTCATTCAACCACAGGTCAATGGAAACCATCCATTTTAATTTGGTAAGGGCATCATGCTCTTTATTGGAGTTGGGACCCCCTACCACCGGGTTGGTACCATTGACAAACAGACCCTCGATTTCACCCTTGTGCATGGCTTCAAAAAGGGCGATGTGGGAATAGTTCTTCTTCTCATCCCGTTTGGGCAGGTAATGGTAGGCATAATCGCTGGCAGCGTTGGCCGCGTCACCATACCAGGCTTTGAGCAGGCTGACTACCCATTTGGAAGTGTGGACACGCCAACCGGAATAGGGAATACCAGCTTTGACGACTTCACGGAATTCTTCCAGGTTGGTGAAAGGCAGTTTGGCAGCACCGGGAGTAGTGGCGCGAATGAAAGAAATAAGATCCTTGTTGGCAGCGGTATTCATAGGTGAATCAATATACCCGGGAATAATATGGAACAGGAGTGCCATATCGGTAGCACCCTGAACATTATTTTCACCGCGCAGAGCATTGATTCCACCACCGGGTCGTCCAATGTTACCCAGCAGAAGTTGAACTACCGTAAAAGCCTTGACATTCTGGCTGCCTACCGTGTGCTGAGTAATCCCCATTGCATAGCAGATACAGCCGGTCTTGTCCTGAGCACCGGTGGAAGCGAAAGTATTCAGAACTTCCAGGTATTTGTGCCGCGGTGAGCCGGTAATCTGGCACACGGTGTCAATGTCATAGCGGGAATAATGCTTTTTCAATAATTGGAATACACAACGGGGATCTTGCAGGGTGTCGTCCCGCATGATTTTGCCCTCGGCATCCAATTTATAGTCCCAGGAACTTACATCATATTTATGAGTACTGGGGTCATAGCCGGAGAACAGCCCATCCTTAAAATCAAACTCGTCTTTGATAAGGAAGGCCGCATTGGTGTAATTCACCACATAGTCCTTGTGGTAAAGCTTATTATCAATAATGTACTTGATCATTCCGCCCAGGAAGGCGATATCCGTACCGGAACGCATGGGGCAGTATAGATCAGCAACCGCGGAGGTCCGTGTAAAACGTGGATCTACATGAATTATCTTGGTCTGCCGCTTGGGGTCGTCCCGACCCTTTAGCAACCACTTCATGCCGATAGGATGGTTTTCCGCGATATTACTGCCCATGATCAGGGCAACGTTGGCGTTTTTCAGGTCAATCATATGGTTGGTCATAACGCCACGACCAAATGCAGGTGACATACCAGCCACCGTAGAGGAGTGTCAAATACGGGCCTGGGTCTCCAGGTATACTACACCCAGGGAACGCATCATTTTGGAAAGGAGATAACACTCCTCGTTATCGAGACCGGAACCGCCAATGGAGGCTATCTTTTCCGTACGATTAACGATAATTTCGCTGCCGTCAGCGATTTTCTCCTTGTGGATAAAGCTTTTGTCACGAGTCTCTTTGATCCGCTGGGCAATCATGTCCAGCATTTCATCCCAATCTTTTTCTACCCACTTGTCAGTGTTCGGAGCCCGGTACAGGGGTTTGGCGACCCGTTTGGGGTTAATCACCTGTTCCCCGGTTTCCGGTTCGTAGATCTCCCGGAGATTGAACATGGCTGCCCCCTTGGGACAAGCGCATCCCTCATTAATGGGGTTATCCGGGTCACCCTGGACGCTCAACAACTGAACCTCTTTTCCGCTCTTCCGGTCCGCGTAAACCAGCAACCCGCATCCGGACGCACAATAAGGGCAGACAGTCGGCGTTGGGGTTACGTTTTTAATGCGTAGATCTTTGATGGCTGCTGCCGTAGCCTGAAAATCAAAACCCAGATCTAAGGCGGCAAAGGTAGCAGCAGTTGCTCCGGTTACCTTCAAGAATTGCCTGCGGGTAACCTTCATAATCATCACACTCTCCTTTCCCCGAAGCTATGCTGTTGCGAAAGTATTTCCCCTTCAGCACCATGGACGAATTGCACCCACACCCCTCGCATTATTTAAAGGTGCATCAAGAGTATCCGGGGCCTTCGCCAGGATGCTTACCCCCCCCTTTCCAAGATAGATACGGCTCTAACCGTAGCCGGGATAAGCCATAACTTAAGAATTCTTCGACAGCCACGTCGAAAAATCCTTGCCGTGTCCCATATCCGCTTTAACTATAACTAAGCGTTATAATTATATAACGTAACATTATGCATTGGCTTTTGCTTTAACCGTGCCGCTTCTGCTTGGATCGTACCCACCGCAGGCCAGTATTTCTCTGCGGAAATCTCTGCTTTGCAGAGTTTCCTGAAGAACCTCAAGGATTCCCGGAGTAAGCAAATCAGGAAGAATACAGAGATCATATTCTTCTTCAATAATGGGTATGAAATCCAATTCCAGAGCCCGTGCTGCTGCATAAATGCCCAGACCGGCATCAGCGGCCCCGTTCTTCACCGCGGCAGCAACCGCCAGATGGGTATACTCTTCGCGGTTGTACCCGTTTATGCAGGCCGGGTTTAAATCCTCATTTTTTAAAAGGTAGTCCAGCAGAATCCTTGTCCCCGCCCCCGGCTGCCGGTTAACATAGCGAATTCCATCCCGGAGAAGGTCGTGAATGGAGTTGAGCCCCAATGGATTACCCGGGGCCACAATAAGTCCCTGCTGGCGTTTTACCAGGTGTAACAATAGCCAGTTTTGGTCAACGAAACGCTTAAGAAAGCTGATATTGTAATTGCCGGTATCTGCATCCAGCAGGTGAATGCCGGACAGGTGAGTTTCTCCTCTTTTTAAAGCCATTATCCCCCCCATGCTGCCAGCATTGGTTGAAACCAGGCGCAGGTTATGTTGTACCAGGAAATTGGCCCAAAGGTCCATCACCAGATCGTGGCTGCCGATACTTATGAGGGTGTTTTCCAGTATTCTGCGCGGGGTGAATAGGTTAATCGTACAGGGAGCGCCGGCATTCAGGCCTTCCTGTCCCCGGGGAATCTGCAAAACCCCGTCCGCTTTGACCAGGCTGGTGCTGATGCCTGCACCCCGGCTCAGGGGGTAAGCCACAAAGTCTGACCCGGTTCGCCCGACATTTACGTAAATGAATTCATCGACACCCATGGGGGAAGGAACTTTACGGGAAATCCGGCAGGATAGTTCCTCTGCCTTAGGCTCGGCCAATCCCTGTCTGCGGAACAAGACTGGTCGGGCAAACAGGTTGAAGACTAATGCGGCGGAAACCGGATAGCCAGGTACGCCGATAACCGGTTTGTTGTCGATAAGTCCCAGTATGGCAGGTTTACCCGGGCGAATCGCCAGCCCGTGCACCAGTACTTCTCCAAATTCGGCAACGATACTGGCAGTGTAGTCCTCCCGTCCCGCGGATGACCCGGAACATATGACCAGCATATCGGCTTGGTCTTTGGTTTCCAGGACAGCCTGGCGTAACAACTCGCGGTCATCAATAACAATGGAGTGACGCGAGGGTTCGGCACCCCACTCCCGGCACAGGGCGGCCAGCATACGGCTGTTCGATTCCACTATTTCACCCGGGGCCATGTTTTCGCTACCTTCATCCACCAGTTCAGTTCCTGTAGGGATGATGGCTACCCGGGGCTTTCTGAGTACTTCCACTTCTTTAACAGCAGCGGTGTGAAAAGCCGCCAGTTCATAGGGTCCAATCAGTTGTTGACTGGTAACCAGCAGGTCATGGGCAACCAAATCCTCGCCTACGGAGCGGATGTGCTGCCAGGGAACAGCCGGCTTAATAATTTCTGCTTTGCCATCTACAAAGTTTACGTCTTCGATCATAATTACCGCATCAAAGTTCGGGGGGATGTAATCACCTGTGTCCACTTCCAGGTAACCGGTTTCCGGCTCCAGGCGAAGCGGATTCAGCTCATTGGCCTGGTTGGTGCTGGATGCTTTTACGGCAATGCCGTCCATAGCTGAGGCAATATAGTGCGGGGAGGAGCGTCGGGCAAAGACTGGTTGTCCACATACCCTTCCCAGTGAGTCCTGGGTGGCAATCGTTTCTGTTACGGGGAGAAAAAACCCTGCCTCCTCCAGGCGAGTAATAAATAAATGCAAGGCTTCTTCCAGAGGCTGGTTTTGAATATAGATGTTACGTTGCATGGGCTCCACTCCTCGCTTAAATTCTTCCCCATTTTAACCCATATCAGCGGGGGAAACAAAAGGGGGGATAAAAAAGGCTGGTTTTGACCAGCTTTAATCATGATATATAATGTGATTCAACAGTTAAACATTATAATGTTCTGGTTTGGATGCATAAATATTCCGTCGCCAAGACCTGCATGGGTAACACCGACTCCTCCATAATCAGCATCCAAACAGGGTTTTTGCGGTAGAATCATAATGTTAGGATAATCAAAAAAATGGTGAGGTGCCGCTATGGGTGAATTTCTCAAGGTAGTTCATTTTCGTCAAGCCGAGGAGCAGGTTAAGCAGTTTTTTCCCTCACCAAGGTCGGAGAAACTTGGGCTCTCCGCTGCTCTGCACCGGGTTTTGGCCGTACCGGTTCTCAGCCCGGAGGATCTTCCTTTTTTTCATCGCAGCACTGTGGATGGCTACGCACTGGATGCTGCCAGCAGCTATGGCAGCAGCGAATCGATGCCGGCTTATTTAAGTTTGCGCGGAGAAGTAAAGATGGGTGAAGCCAGTCGGTTAGCTTTGCAAAAGGGAGAGTGCTGCTGGATCCCAACCGGGGGAATGCTGCCTGCCGGAGCTGATGCGGCAGTTATGGTGGAATATACGGAGAGGCTGGGAGATGATACGGTTCTGGTCTACCGCCCGGTCGCCCCCTGGGAGAACGTGATGCAAAGGGGGGAGGATATCCGCAAAGATCAGGTAATCATGCCGGCGGGAAAAACCCTTCGCCCCCAGGACATCGGGTTACTGGCCTCCCTGGGTATCACCCAGGTGCAAGTACAAAGCCCCTTGCGGGTAGGGATACTTTCCACTGGCGACGAAATTATACCAGCTGAAGCAGAACCCGGGCCTGGACAGGTACGGGATGTGAACTCCTTTACCCTGGCCGCAGCCGTTAGGGCGGATGGTGGTTCCCCCACCAATTATCCCATTATTGCTGATGATTTTTCCGTATTAAAAGAGGCGGTGGGGCAGGCGTTGGAGGAAAATGATATTATTCTCCTTTCGGGGGGAAGTTCGGTTGGAATCATGGATGTCACCCTGGACGTGTTGCTTTCTTTTCCGGGGGCCGGGCTTCTTTTCCATGGGGTGGCGGTCAAGCCGGGTAAGCCTACTCTGGCGGTAAGTATAGGGGAAAAAATGGCATTAGGACTTCCGGGACATCCGGTCTCGGCTTTGATGATGTACCATGTAATCTGTTCCCCGGCGCTGAGGACAACCCGGGCAGGCTGGGTGCATGCGCAGCTACAGGTAAACCTTGCCTCCCAGGCCGGGAGGGATGATTTTATTCCGGTGGTACTTAAGGAGGAAGAGGAGGGGATAGTGGCAACCCCTTTGCTGGGAAAGTCGGGTCTGATGCGAATCCTTTCCATGGCTGACGGGTATATCCACATTCCCTATGAAAAACAAGGCCTGGAAGCAGGGCAGTATGTGCAGGTGCATCCGTTCTAAGAGAAGGGAACGATAGACACGGATGACACGGATGGTTTGGATTTACACGGTTATTTTTGATGCTGATGGGGGAGACGGGGGACGGGAACGA
>CAZLYH010000019.1:15808-32156 GCA_964563775.1 uncultured Syntrophomonadaceae bacterium
GACGCGGATTGTTTTTTTGACGCTGATTTACGCTGACTGATGCCGAGATGGATGGACAAATAAAAAGATATCTTCCGGCAAAGGGCAGGTCGTAAGGTGGATGAAAGGGGTAAAGGTGGGCTGAACTGGTAACCGCAGCCAATCTGTGTCAATCCCTCAAAATCCGTGTTATCTGTGTCTATTATCTTGATGCTGAAAATGATTGATTTTTCCGGTCAAAAGAAATTTAAAGTATTTTTTCTGGAGGGTAGGATTTGCCGAATAAAGTTGGCTTGGAAGAGGCTTTGAGTATATGTTGCCAGGCTGTCTCCCCCCTGGAGCGGGAGACGGTGGAATTGGCCGCAGCCCGGGGGAGGGTTTTAGCCGGGGATGCATATGCTGGTAATGATATGCCTCCTTTTAACCGTTCCCGGCTGGACGGGTATGCCATAACCCGGGAAGACCTGACCCGTCTGAGGCAGGGAGAGACGCTAAGACTTTATATTGCCGGGGTATTGCCGGCGGGAGGGATGACCGACCAACCTTTGGTTGACGGGAAAACGGTTCACATTATGACGGGAGCTTGTCTGCCTGGATGTGCTGCCGCCGTTGTCGGTCAGGAAAGATGCGTATGTACGGGCGATTATGTGGATATAACGGCTCCCTCCATCCTGCCGCACGCTGGCCTGGAAGTGCGGGGCCAGCGCTGGGCAAAGGGAGATCTGCTGCTTAAGCAGGGAGAAAAAATAGGTCCCGGGCAGATCGCCAAACTGGCAGCCGACGGCGTTGGGCAGGTAGAGGTTCACCGACTTCCGCGGGTAGCCCTGGTGAACACTGGCGATGAATTACTGGAGCCCGGTGAACCTGCGCAGCCTGGGAAGGTTTATTCTACCTCACTGGCCTTGCGGGCGGTAGTCCAGGATTCGGGGTGTGAGGTTGTATCTCTTCCCGCAGCCGTAACCGACCGGGTTGATACTTTGACCCAAACCATAGCTTCATTTTTGGGTAGCTGCGATTTGCTGCTTATTCAAGGGGGGAGCGGGGGAGGCCGCTGGGACCTGGGGCGGCAGGCCCTGCAAAGGCTGGGAGCAAAAATACTTTTTAGCGGACTGGAATTATTGCCGGGCAGCATGACCGTAGCCCGGCACGGGAAGGTGCTGCTGGTTAACCTTCCCGGCAATCCGGGGGGAGCATCCCTGCTTTTCGATACCTTGATTCGCCCCTGTATCAACAAAATGAAGGGGTCAGCAGATTTTTATCCCACCATATGGGAACTGGCATTGGATAACGAGTTGGTAAATGTTCAATATCAGGTCCGCTCTCTGCAACGCGGGCAACTGATTTTCAAAAAGAACCAGTTGCGGGTCTCAACCGAAGTTAGTCCCGAAGCAGCGATCAGACCGGTCACTGTGGATTTGCTCCCTGGTCAGGGAAAGGCCGGGGATATAGTCAAAGTGATGCTCTATTGAGTTGTCGCTACTATTTCCCTTAATCCCAGGCCTTTGCAAGGCACTTTAGGATTGGTTTTCCGACACATAACTCAGCAGATCGCTGAATAGTTTGGCGCTGGCTTCGTCCAGGGCGGAAAAATCCATGGCTCCCATATAGGCTTCTTCCAGCTCATCATGCAGGCTATGGGCGGATTGAATCCAGGCAACGGAGTCATTTATTCCAATTTGGAACCGGTGTCGGGCCTTTTCTATAACCGGAATTAGGGGGGCCATCTTATCCGCCAGGAGAAGCTGATCAAAATCCAACATTCTTTTGAATCTGGGGCTGTTCAGCCTCTGCAGGTAATCAATGGGATGGCCGGTTACATCTATAAGGACGGCCTGGCTGGCGGGCAGATGGATGATATCAATTTCCTGTGGATCAAAGGGATTATGAAAAATTTCGGCCGCCCATCCTTCCATCTCTATCATTTCCAGTGTATGTTTCATAAGCCGTTCCTTTCCCGAACCGGGACTCCCTTTTACAGCATATATGCGGTATTTATCAGTAATGATACTCTCTACCCGGGTAACTGGTCCGGCCGGGGTTATGGCTCCGGCAAAAAGGTGACGTAAAGGGCCTTCCTCCCGAACCGAGGCAGATATAAAATCACTGCACAAGCCCAGGATATTACGACGCACCGCCGTTTCGTCCAAAACTTCCTGACAACATGATTTCCACTCTGCAAGGGCCAGTTTACTTTCCTGTAAACGCAGGTAGGCGCGAGTAAAACAGAGACTGATGCGTTCGGTCAAGTCAAGAATCTGGGGATAATGTGCTTGCAGGGTGGCTGCCTGCCAGTATTGACCCAGATTAATGATCTCATCAACCGCTCCCGGGTAGAGCGGGTCAACCACATGAGGTGAAGTACCATCCAGGATACAGACCTCTTGCTCACCTACCACTACTCCGTCCAGAGATTCATTGTCGGAAGAACACCAGTGGTACTCAACCTTATGGCCCCGCTCGGCAAATGCCCGTCCCAGTTTCATCATGAAAGTCGATTTGCCTGTTCCCGGGCCGCCTTTTAAAATGACCTTGCGCTTGACACGGGAGGTGATGACCATATAGTCATAAAATGAATAGAATCCATAACAGGTATTTCCGCCCGGATAAAGGTGCCTGATTTCTGTCATTTTTCATACCTCCAGGGTGGTTTTGCTCTTATATATGTTCATTTTCCGCCGTTTCTCACAGGATTATTATGGCAATTGCAGTATAATTCAAGGGAAGGAATCTTACAGGATGAGGGGGAGGAAAAATGATTAAGGAATTTAACCGCCTTTTACAGGGGACCTACCAGGATTACAATGGGATCACCTATACTCATTTGGAACAGGGGAGGGCTGCCGGGGAGCTTTCCATCGGCCCCAAACACCTTAATCCGAACGGGGCTGTACACGGCGCTGTTTTGGTTGCCCTGGCTGACAGTGTCGCCATGGCAGGCTGTGTCTATAGCTATGATTTACTCCCGGCTACTACCACCAGTCTGGCGATTAGTTATATTCGGGCGGTACGGAGCGGTAAGATTACTGCCGAGGCCACTTGCCTCTCTCGTGGACGCACCGTATCTGCCTGGCAGGTGGAATGCAAAGATGATGAGGAGAGGCTGTTAGCGGTGGTACAGATCAACTTTGCTCTGATTAAACCGGGCAGCACGGTATGGGAAAAACAAATAAAGGGAGAAGAAGGAACCGAATAATCAAACACTGTTTGCCCTTGAAGTACGAGACTTTAAGCAAAATAAGGAGGCCGCTGTGGCAATAAACCGGATCAACTGGATATGTAAAGAATACAATCGGGAACTGGCCGAAAAGATTAGCCTTGAATTGAAGGTGTCCCTGGTCCTGGCCCGGCTTTTGACCCAACGAGGCATTAGTTCGGTGCCGGAAGCCAGAGCCTTTTTATTGGCCGGGCGGGAGGAATTAGTTGATCCGAAGGAAATCCATGGAATGGAAAAGGCCTGTCAGCTAATTCGCCAGGCTATAGTGGACCAGAAGCCGATTGTAGTTTTCGGGGATTATGATGTGGATGGGGTTTGCAGTACGGTCATTTTGCAGGAATGCCTGGAAAGTATGGGAGCCAGAGTAGATCATTACATCCCGGATCGACTGGAAGAGGGATATGGCCTGAGCCTGGGGGCAGTGGAGAAACTAGCCGGCAAAGGATTTGGACTATTAATAACTGTAGATAGTGGAATAAACTCCATTGCAGAGGTGGACCGGGCCCGGGAGTTGGGCATGGAGGTGGTTGTTACTGACCATCACACTCCCGGAGATTGTTTACCGATGGCCGGTGCGATTGTAAACCCCAAACTGGGAGCCGCCGCAGGCCTGGAAGAGCTTTGTGGAGCAGGGGTGGCCTTTAAACTGGGCCAGGCCCTGATGAGCGCCTGCGGACGAGGTGGGGAAAGTGAAAAGTGGTTGGACCTGGTGGCCCTGGCCACAGTGGCAGACATCGTACCTCTTCTGGGTGAAAACCGAATTCTAACCAGATGGGGGCTTAAGGAACTTTCGCATAGCCGGCGCCCCGGTCTTCGGGCACTGATTAAGGAAAGCGGACTGGAAGGAAAGCCGCTTAAATCATGGCACATTGCCTTTGGTCTTGGCCCCAGATTAAACGCTGCCGGACGGTTGGCCCATGCCGAATTTGGTGTTCGTCTTTTGACCTGCCCTGATCCGGCGGAAGCGGAACAACTGGCCCGGTTGCTATGTAATTTAAATGAAGAGAGGCGGGCGCTGGAAGAGTCCATTCTGGAGCAGGCGGAAAAGTGCATTGAGGAGGAGAAGCTGGCCGGGCAAGCCGCCCTGGTGGTGGCCGGAGAAGCCTGGCATCATGGTGTTACTGGTATTGTCGCTTCCCGTCTTTGCGAAAAATACCACCGCCCGGTGATTATAGTTTCCTGGGAAGGCGAAAGCGGGCGAGGCTCCGGCAGAAGTACCGGAAGCTTGAACCTGTATGAAGCTCTCCAGCAAACCAGCCAGTACTTGTCTCGTTTTGGGGGCCATCGTTTGGCTGCGGGGCTATCCCTGGAGAGAAGGGACTTTTTTACCTTCCGTGAGGAGTTTTGCCAATGGGTGGAGCAGCATACCACAGCCGACGAGGCTGGAGCCGTAAGGGAAATTGATCTGGAATTGGTTCGGGATGATATAAACTGGTCTCTGATAGAGGAAATCGCTATGTTGGAACCCTGCGGGGAAGGTAATCCCGCCCCTCGCTTTTTGGTCCACGCCGCGGAAGTGGACCACCCTCTGCTGGTGGGGAAGGAAAAGGGACATTTTAAAGCCCGGGTCTCGGGTTTGGATGGCATCGCTTTTAACCGGGCGGAAATGCTTCATTTTCCCTTCGAATATCGCTATGATGTTCTGTGTCAGCTGGACGCCAATGAATACCGGGGGCAGAAGCAGGTACAGGTTCGAATTGATGAACTGACGCCCTGTCATGAGCGGGATTATTTTACCCGGCAAGTCCTGACCGGAGAGTTGCACCAGTTGCTGGTAGCGGTGGGAGAGCAGCTCTCCCGGAAGCAACCAGTGGTACTCCTGTTTTCCACCTGGCGGCTGCTTACCAGGTATCTGCCCTTGTTCTCAAGCAACTTTAAGCAGGATCTGGTTGAGGTGTTGCATGGAGTTAAGTCCCGCCATCAGCGGGAGCAGGGTATGGCGGCACTGGTCCGGGGCACTCCGCGACTTTACCTGGTTACTCAGCCCTTCTGGGAGTATTTCCTGGCGACAGAGAGTTCTGTGCCCGGATCTAGTGGGGAGATTAATGGAACTGAAAAGGAACTGTCTGCTGCTCTGCAACGCTTGGAACAACCCCTGGCGGCTGGGAAGAGGGCCGGGAAGGAAAAAACTTATATTTATGTCAACCGCAGCAGCACCCTGCAAAAACTGAAGGGTTTGCCCGGGATTTATATAGAAGCAGGTCTTGACCTGGAAAGGCGCCAGGCACTGCGCCACGATTTCCTGGCGGGCCAGGGAAGATATCTGCTATCCGATGGGATCTATGGCGGAGGGTGGCCGGAAGGCGTATTTGGCCGTCTGGTTTTTGCAGATGCTCCCTACAGTCTGGCGGAAGCGGGCTGGGTAAGGGCGCAACTTCCCGAACCTGTTCCTGCTTTGGCTGCTTTCGGGGAGAATGATCTTCGTTTTAACCAGCGCTTTCTGGACCTGGCCTATCCGGAAGCGGAACGGTTGGAAGAGGTATGGAAAATTGTTTCCACTCTGGGAAAGGGTCCATTGTGCAAGACCACTGGAGAATGGAACCGCCTGCTGGGTGGAGAGAAACCGGGCGGCTCGGCTATTGAGAGCCAGGCGATTTTTCAAATCCTGGATGACCTGGGCTTGTGCCAATATGACAGAAAAGGTAGTATTATTGAAATAAAGGTAATTGATCCGTCAAAGAGGGTCCCTTCTGTTGGTCTTTCTCCCCTTTATCATGAGGGACTGGCGGAAAAGGTTGCCTTTGCAAAATGGAAAAAGGAGCTTGTCGAAAGCGAAATATGGTGATTTCCATGCTGCCCGAAATTGATAATATAATTGAAAAAGTAAAGAGTTATGAGCCGGAAGCGGATTTTGAGCAGATTGAAAGGGCATTCCACTATGCCCTGATGGCCCACGCCGGCCAAAAACGTATTTCCGGTGAACCTTATATTATTCACCCCGTGGAAGTGGCCCTTATTATGACGGAAATAGAGGCCGACACGGCTTCCATCTGTGCGGCACTTCTCCATGACGTGGTGGAGGATACTGACATTTCCTACCTGAACATTCTCGGGGAATTTGGTGAAGAGATTGCTCTGCTGGTGGATGGCCTGACCAAGTTAAACCGTATTGACTTCCAGTCCCGGGAAGAAGCTCAGGCGGAAAACCTTCGCAAAATGTTCATTGCCATGGCCAGGGACATACGGGTTATCCTGATCAAGTTGGCTGACCGTCTGCATAACATGCGCACCTTGAGCTATCAGCCCGAGCCCAAACAGAAAGAAATCGCCCAGGAAACCATGGATATCTTTGCCCCTTTAGCACACCGCCTGGGGGTTTTTCGTTTTAAATGGGAATTGGAGGACCTGGCTTTTGCTTATCTCAACCCGGATATGTACTATGAGATCGCCAAGCTGCTCAAGCAAAAGAGGCGTGAACGGGAAAACTATGTACATGAATTAATTGAGCAGATTCATTCCGGTTTGCGCCAGATCGGGGTAGAGGCGGATATTGCCGGCCGTCCCAAGAATATCTACAGCATATACAAAAAGATGGTCAAGCAGCACAAGGACATCGATGAAATTTACGATAAAATAGCCATTCGCATTACCGTTCAGGAGGTGCGGGAGTGTTACGGAGTGCTGGGGATTATCCATACCATGTTCAAACCGCTCCCGGGACGTTTTAAGGACTACATTGCCACCCCCAAACCCAACATGTACCAGTCCCTGCATTCCACCCTGATCGGCAAGGGGGGAGAGCCTTTCGAGGTGCAGATTCGCACCTTTGAAATGCATCGCACGGCTGAATATGGAATTGCTGCCCACTGGCGTTACAAGGAGGGCAGCAGTCCCCGGGAAAAGAAATTCGACGAGAAGCTGGCCTGGCTGCGTCAGATCCTGGAATGGCAGCAGGATGTCAAGGATACCAGCGAATTTATGGAATCCTTAAAGATTGACCTTTTTGAGGACAGTGTGTTTGTATTCACCCCCAAGGGCGCAGTCATTGAATTGCCCAAGGGGGCCTGTCCGGTTGACTTTGCCTACCGGGTTCATACTGAGGTGGGCCACCGCTGTGCCGGGGCCAAGGTAAACGGGCGCATTGTCCCCCTGGATTATCCGCTTAGCAATGGGGATATCGTTGAAATCATGACCTCTAAAAGCACGCTGGGTCCCAGCCATGACTGGCTCAATTTTGTAAAGACTTCTTCTGCCAAGAGCCGCATTAAACAATGGTTTAAAAAGGAGCAGCGCCAGGAAAATATGATCCGCGGACGGGAAACCCTGGAGAAAGAGATGAAGAAAAGGCACCTGGATTACCGGGTGTTTCTCAAGGATGACAAGCTGGGTGATGTAGCCAGGCGCTTCAGCCTCAACAGTGCCTTTGACCTTTTTGCAGCGGTGGGGGACGGAGCGGTCACTGCCAACCAGGTGATAACTCGTATAAAAGACCTCTATTTCCCTGATGCCCAGGTGGAGGATATCCTTAATATACCGTCCCGTCCCAGCACTCAGCATGACAAGGAAACCGGGGCTCTGCGTATCAAGGGCGTGGATAGTGTCGCCATTCGTCTGGCCCACTGTTGCAACCCCTTGCCTGGAGACCAGGTTCTGGGTTACATTACCAGAGGACGGGGGGTGTCCGTACACCGGACTGATTGCCCCAACTTGCTGAACTATCTTAAAACCGAAAAGGACCGGGTTATTGACGTGGAGTGGGCGGATGACCGGGGCATCTATATTGTTGAACTGGAAGTAAAGGCCTTCGACCGGCCCCGGCTGACCGCGGATGTAATGATGATCATTGCCGACCTGAGGATTCAGATTAATTCGGTGTTTTCCCGGGTAACCAAAAATAACGTGGCCATCATGGATTTTAAGCTGGAAATCAAGGATATAAGTCAATTGCAGACGGTTATGCAGCGCATATTGACGGTTCAGGACGTTCTGGAAGTCCGGCGAACCATGCCGGGCGAAGTCAGGGGGTAAAATTTTTTGCGGGCAGTTGTTCAACGCAGCCAATCCAGCCGGGTACTGGTTGAAGGTAAGGAGATTGGTTCCATCCGGGCGGGGTTGGTGGTTTTGCTGGGTATCAAAAAGGGAGATGGTCTCCGGGAAGCAGACTACCTGATGGAGAAAATAATGCACTTGCGTATATTCGCGGACAGTGAGGGAAAAATGAACTGCTCTCTGCTGGACACCGGAGGTCAAGTGTTGCTGATTAGCCAGTTTACCCTTTATGGAGATGCACGCCGGGGGCGTCGGCCCGACTTCACCAGTGCGGAATTACCGGAACCGGCCGAAGAGCTTTTTGACTACTGTGTCCGCTATCTCCGTGACCGGGGGATAGACGTCGCCACTGGGTCTTTTGGGGCAGACATGCTCGTATCTATAGAAAACGACGGTCCCTGCACCATTCTTCTGGAGAGTGACAAGAGTTTTTAAACAAGGAGGAGTTGGGATGATTCTTAAGGGGTTGGAGATCAGTTCCATGGGAACCAACTGCTATATCGTCGGTTGTGAGGAAACCCGGGAAGTTGCTGTCATTGACCCGGGCGGAAGCGCCCCGGCCATTGTACGCATGTTGGAAGAAGACAATCTTAAGGCCATTTATATTATCAATACCCATGGCCATATCGATCATATCGCCGGTAACCGGGGCGTTAAAGAGGCCACCGGGGCCCGCATTCTCATTCATGAAAAAGACGCCAAAATGCTGGTCAATGCGGTAGCCAACTTTTCGTTTCTGATGGGAAGCAAAGTCACCAGCCCTGCGGCGGATGAGTTCATAAAAGAAGGCGATGTTATCAAGATTGGTAACACCGTAGAGCTGGAAGTCATCGAGGTTCCCGGACACAGCCCGGGCAGCGTAGCTCTGAAAACGGGGGAAATCATTTTTGCCGGGGACGCATTGTTTCAGGGCTCCATCGGGCGGACGGATTTTCCCGGTGGTTCCCATCAGCAGTTGATCAGTAATATCAAAGAAAAATTGCTCTGTTTTGATGATGACGTGGTAGTCTATCCCGGTCATGGTCCTGCTACCACCATAGGATTTGAAAGGAAGAACAATCCTTTTCTTTGATTTTTAAAGTTGATTCCACTGCAAAAACCCTATTTATGCAGCCAAACCAGGACAGTATTACTTTTTGCAGCAGAATCAAAGTTACTTTTGGCCTTTACAATGGTCACCCCGGCATGGTAAAATTACTCCTAAGTACAAATTTAAAATGCCATGAAGAAGTAAAGTAGATGCGTAGAATTTTGCAGAGAGGAGATGCCGCAGGCTGAAAGCATCTCTATAAGGAAGCGCATTGAAGTTCACTTCGGAGCACCCGGCTGAAACCCGGAGGGGTAAGTAGGCCGTGGCGGAACTCCCGCCGTTAAAAGGGAGGGGATATCGGTTTAAACCTGTATCTTTTCTTAAGCGGGCCTGTCGGCAAATTGGGTGGTACCGCGGGAGCATCAGCTTCTCGTCCCATAGGAGAGAAGCTTTTTTTATTTTTATTTGGTTTAAACCCGTATTCTTAATAGAGCGGCCATTTGGCAATTTGGGTGGTACCGCGGGAGAATTGAACGCCTCTCGTCCCAGCAAGGGATGAGGGGCTTTTTATTTCCCACATACAAGCAGACCAGGATCAAAGGACCTTTTCATAACTGAAAAATGGAGGGATGAAAATGGTAAAGCTACAGGTGAAGGAAGGGCAGGCCATGCTGGTCTCCCGAATAAATCAACCGGAAAGCAGTGTAGTGGTGGTCAAGGGTTGTGCCATTGGCGGTGAAGAGATTGCTGTTATCGCGGGGCCCTGTGCGGTGGAAAGTGAGGACCTGCTCAAGGAAACCGCCTTCAAGGTGCGCGCCAGCGGTGCCGCTATGTTGCGCGGCGGGGCTTTCAAACCGAGAACCTCGCCCTATAGCTTCCAGGGACTGGGGGAGCAGGGACTAAAGATTTTGGCCCGGGTGGGGGAGGATATGAACATGCCGGTGGTGACCGAAGTGATGGACCCGGAAGACATTCCTCTGGTGGCTGAATATGCCGATATTCTGCAGGTGGGTGCCCGCAATATGCAGAATTTCTCCCTGCTGCGCAAACTTGGCAAAGTGGATCGCCCGGTTATTATAAAAAGAGGAATGGCGGCCACCATTGAAGAATGGCTGCTGGCTGCGGAATATGTTTTGGCAGAAGGAAATCCCCGGGTAATTCTCTGTGAACGGGGGATTCGCAGCAGTGAAACCTGGACCCGCAATACTCTGGACCTGGCGGCGGTGGCCCTGGCCAAAAGCCTCAGTCACCTTCCAGTTTTGGTGGACCCCAGCCATGGCACCGGGGTGCGGGAACTGGTCAGCCCCATGGCCTGTGCCGCCATCGCTGCCGGTGCAGATGGGATTATGGTGGAAGTTCACCCTCACCCGGAAAAAGCTCTCTCCGACGGCGACCAGTCGCTTACGCCGCGTGGGTTCAGCCAGCTGATGCGGGAGGTTGACCCGGTAGCCCGGGCGGTAGGAAGGAGGATCAGGTAATGGCCTATGCGGTACTGGGGCCCAGCGGAACCTTCACCGAAGAAGCGGCCTGGTTATACTGGGGGAAAACGGCTGAGTTGCTGGTTGTGGACAGTATTCCCTGCCTTTTCGAGCTGGTGGAGAGTGGCCGGGCCGAAGGGGGCCTGGTACCCCTGGAAAACAACCTGGCGGGGACCATTCAGCCTACCCTGGAATGCCTTGGGAAAAGAGCGGTATTCATAACCGGGGAAATCAGCATGGCTATTCACCAGCATCTGATGGCCCGCCACGCCTACCGTTTGGAGGATATTGAATTGCTGATTTCTCATCCCACTGCACTGCTGCAGTGTGAAGGGTTTATACGTTCTCACCTGGCCGGTGCCCGAACCGAAATCTGCAACAGCACGGCCCGGGCCGCCCAGATGCTACTGGCGGAAGAAAGAAGAGCAGCTGCTATCGGCAATCAGCATTCCGCTCAGATCTATGGACTGAAAATCATCAGCCGCGATATTGCCGACCACAGAAACCTAACCCGGTTTATTCATATTAGCTCCCGGGCAGGCCAGTTGGGAGGCGAAAAAGCCAGTCTGATATTTACGCTTTTAGACCGCCCCGGCGCTCTATACGCTGCCCTGGGCATTTTTGCCAGGCAGGATCTCAATCTCTGTAAGATAGAATCCCGACCCAACCGGGATAGTTCTCTATTTTCCTTTTACGTGGAAGTGGAAATGGATTCTCGCCAGGATCTAAATTCGCTGCTGGAGGAACTGGGCAGGTCTTGCCAGGAATTAAAATATCTCGGCACTTTTAGCCGGTTTGAAGGGGGTAACCTGAATTGATTTTCCTGTGTCTCTACCCCGATTGGTTATATGACAGTGTTCACGAACTCATGCGCATGGCCTTTCCCGGAGAAGAAATGAAGCTTTTTAAGGAGGATAATGTACCAGACGGGCCTCAGATCAGCATGAGGCTGGAAGCCAATCCGGGCGTTGTAAAAATCGCGGCTTGGCTCGATGACGGTGATCGGCCGGGAAGCGAATACCGGCAGAGCTTCGTTACCACGCCCGGGGCTGAAGCACCCCTGAACGAGCAAAAGCAGCTAGCCCGGATGTTTACCTTTGATATGCTGGCCAGACACCTGGGCAAGAGAATTAATGCCTATGGCATTCTTACCGGCATGCGCCCGGTCAAACTGGTACATCGTTTTATTGACCGAGGACAAGACCAGAACAGCGTTCTGAAAGAACTAACCGGAACCTACCGGCTGGAGTCAGATAAAGCCGGGCTTTTATGGGAAGTGGCCAGCAATAATCGTCCCTTCTTGCCCGAACCGGAAGCAGGCCGACGCTCCATAAGTGTCTATGTAGGTATTCCTTTTTGCCCCAGCCGTTGTCATTACTGTTCTTTTCCCGGTGCGGTGCTGCGCGATTACCTGCGGGATATTACGCCCTTTATGGAAGCGCTGGGAAAGGAAATCGTGGCTATAGGGCAGGAGGTGGCTGACCTGGGTCTAAACGTACAGACTGTGTACATAGGTGGAGGCACCCCTACAGTGCTCTCTGAGGAAGACCTGCAAAGGCTCTTTGAGTTGTTGCAGCGCTGGTTCATTTCCTCCGCAACCACAGAGATCACTGTAGAGGCGGGCCGGGCGGATACCCTTAATCAGTCCAATCTGAATTTGCTGAAACGGTTGGGTGTTAACCGCCTCTGTGTCAATCCTCAAACCATGAATGACCATACATTGCAAACCATCGGCCGCCATCATGATGTGAAAGGAGTGGTGCAATCGGTAGAGTGGGCGTGGGAAGCGGGAATCGAAAAAGTAAATATGGATCTTATCGTGGGTCTGCCCGGTGAAGGACCGGGGGAGAACACGTACACAGCACAGCAGATTTTAAAACTAAAACCGGAGAATATTACCGTGCATACCCTGGCCATCAAGCGGGGAGCCTCAATGAGTGGCTCTCCCGGGATCAGGGTATCTACCGAAGCAAGGGAAAGAGAGGTGATGCAAGGGGTAGATTACTTTGCCGTCCAATTGCGCGATGCGGGATATATTCCCTACTATCTCTACCGCCAGAAATACATGCGAGCCAGCATGGAGAATACCGGATACTCACTGCCCGGTTCCTTTTGCCTGTATAATATCCAAATGATCGAGGAACGACAGACCATCCTGGGATTAGGTGGCGGAGCAGCCAGCAAGTTTGTAGTTCCCGGTACCTGGGATTTGACTTCCGCATACAACCCCAGGGATCCATATAGCTACTGCCAATCGCTTGAAACCCTGATTGGACGCAAAGTTGACAAGCTCAGGGCCTTACATTAGAATTATCAGGGATAAGCTGGTGTAGGAGGAAAATATGCAGATCAAGGCCCCGCGAGGCACCTATGACATCCTTCCTGATGATGCAGTCAAGTGGCAGTTTGCGGAAAAAACCATACGCCGGACAGCGGAGCGTTTCGGTTACCGGGAGGTTCGTACTCCGGTTTTTGAACATACCGAGCTATTCGAACGCGGGGTAGGGGTAACCACCGACATTGTCAGCAAGGAAATGTATACTTTTAAAGACCGCTCCCAGCGTAGTCTGACGTTGCGCCCGGAGGGCACTGCTCCTTGCGTGCGCGCGTTCATAGAGCACAGCCTCTATGGGGGCGTTCTGCCTGTGAAATGGTACTACCTGGGTCCCATGTTCCGCTATGACCGTCCTCAGACCGGGCGTTACCGCCAATTCCAACAATTCGGGGTGGAAGTGTTTGGCAGCGACAACCCCTTTCTGGACGCCGAGGTTATCCTTCTTCTTATTAACATACTCAGCGAACTGGGTCTGACTGATTATGAAGTACATCTGAATTCGGTGGGTTGCCCGCAATGCCGGGATGCTTATCGGCACAAATTGATTGAGCATATTAGGCCCGTCCGGGAAAAGCTCTGTGACGATTGCCGGGTCCGTTTTGAGCAGAACCCCTTGCGGGTTCTGGACTGCAAAAATGAGACCTGTCACCTGGCCATTACCGGATACCCGGTTCTGTTGGATCATCTCTGCGGTGAATGCAGGGAGCATTATGAGATCGTGCAAGCGGCTCTCCGGGAAAACCGGGTAACCTATATCCATGATGACAACCTGGTGCGGGGACTGGACTATTACACCAATACCGCTTTTGAAGTACATATACCCGGAATTGGTGCACAGAGTGCCGTGGGAGGCGGAGGAAGGTACAATGGCCTGGTACAGGAGTGTGGTGGCCCCGACCTTCCTGGTATCGGTTTTGCTCTGGGTATGGAACGCCTGCTGACTGCACTGGATTCCCGGGAGGGGGAAAACACTCTATCCCGAGGAATTCCGGTATTCGTTGCGGTAATGGGCGCTGAGCTGGAAGGTACCGGCCTTAAGCTTTTGCAGGAGCTGCGCCAGGCGGGTATTGAGTGTGACAAGGATTATAACCAGAGAAGCCCCCGGGCACAATTGAAATATGCAGACAAATTGGGGGCCAGGCTGGTAGTGCTATTGGGTGAAGAAGAGGCGCAAAAGGGTATCTTGAGCATACGTGACATGCAAAGCGGCGAGCAGATTAGCATTACTGCAACCGAAGCCGTATCCTTTATACAAAAAAAGCTGGCAGAGTCCGGGGAGGAAAACGCGGGATGAAAAGAACTCATAAGGCAGGAGAAATACACATCAAGAACCTGGGCGAGGAAGTGGTCCTTAACGGATGGGTGGATACCCGCCGCGACCATGGGGGGTTGATTTTTGTTGATTTGCGCGACCGTTCCGGCATAGTGCAGGTGGTTTTCAGCCCCGAGGTGGACCAGGAGGCCTTTCACCTGGCCGAGCAGATTCGTGGCGAGTATGTTGTGGCGGTAAGGGGAAAGGTGCAGCCAAGGCCGGAAGGAACCGAAAACCCGGACTTAAAAACCGGACAGGTGGAAGTCTATGCGCGGCAGATGGAAGTTCTCAACAGTTCCAAAACCCCGCCTTTCTATATCGAAGATGGAATTGATGTGGACGAAACCCTGCGGCTCAAATACCGCTACCTGGATTTGCGGCGACCGGAAATGCAGGCAAACTTGATGATGCGCCATCGGATGGTCAAGTTAATGCGTGACTACCTTGACGAGCAGGGATTTATGGAGATTGAGACTCCCATACTCACTAAAAGCACCCCGGAAGGGGCGAGGGATTACCTGGTTCCCAGCCGTGTACATCCGGGAGAGTTTTTTGCCCTGCCGCAATCTCCGCAGATTTTCAAACAATTGCTTATGGTAGCTGGAATGGAGAGATATTTTCAGATTGCCCGTTGTTTCCGCGATGAAGATCTGCGCGCCGATCGGCAGCCCGAGTTTACCCAACTGGATATGGAAATGTCTTTTATTGATGAGGAAGACATATTCATACTGGTCGAAGGAATGATACAAAAAATCGTCAAGGAAACCACCGGACAGGATATAACCACCCCATTTCCCCGTATTTCCTATCCGGAAGCGATGCTCAAATACGGGAGTGACAAACCTGATCTGCGTTTTGCGCTGGAGATTCAGGATATTACCGAGGAAGTTCGTGACGCTGAATTCAAGGTGTTTTCCAGCGCCATTGCCGGTGGTGGAGTAGTCCGTGCCCTGAATGCCCGGGGCTGTGCCAGTTTTACCCGCCGGGAAATAGACGAACTGGGCCAGATGGCAGTAGAAAATGGCGCCCGGGGCATGGCCTGGATTGTGGTTGCCGAAGATGGCCTGAAATCACCCATTACCAAGTTTTTTACCGAGGAACAGATTAATCGCCTACTGGAAACTCTGCAGGCCCGGCCCGGAGACCTTTTGCTCTTTGCCGCTGATCAGGCTGCTGTAGTAGAACGGGTTTTGGGAAATCTGCGCCTGGAACTGGCCCGGCGCCTCAACCTGATTGACCAGGAGCAACTTACCTTGGCCTGGATTGTGGACTTTCCCCTTCTGGAGTTCGATGATGAGGAAGGACGCTACGTGGCGGTACATCACCCCTTTACCTCTCCGCGGGCTGAAGATGTAGCACTGCTGGATTCCCATCCAGAAAAGGTGCGTGCCCGGGCTTATGACCTGGTACTGAATGGGCTGGAAATAGGCGGGGGCAGTATCCGTATTCATCGCAAGGAAATCCAGGAAAAACTTTTCTCTCTGCTGGGTTTGAGTCAGGAGGAGTCGGTGGACAAATTTGGACATATGCTGGAGGCCTTTGAATATGGTACTCCTCCTCACGGGGGAATTGCCTTTGGTATTGACCGCCTGGTAATGATATTGGCCCGCCGGGGAAGTATTCGCGATGTAATTGCCTTTCCCAAGACTCAGAGTGCTTCCTGCCTGATGACGGGTGCACCATCTTCGGTTAGCGGTAAGCAATTGCGGGAACTATCCCTAAAGGTTAGGGAAAAATAGACTTCTGCCACAAGATGGCAGGAGACAGCAACCCGAACCGATTGAAGTATGTAGCGGTTTGTGCTATAGTTTAGCTATCAAAAGTAAATTTCTACAGGAAATCCCTGCTGTGTACGTGAGATTAGCCGTTATGTTTTTGCCAACACCAAAAAAACGGGAGCCTGGACTCCGAATGAGGCTGTATGCCCGCGGTTTTGACGGGACACATTAATCATGCGGGAGGGCACCCACCTGCTCAGTCAGGTTTAAACCTACGGCGCCACGGCTCGGTG